>JANNHY010000213.1:0-9863 GCA_031404635.1 Ilumatobacteraceae bacterium | reverse complement strand
ATTTCACGGCACCAAGCTGCCCCATCTTACCGTCCTAATTGTCCGGGGTTCCAATTCTCCGGAAATGACATAGCGATGGACACCTATGAAGCACCTACCCCTGCCCTCCGGGTTCGAAGGACGGAGCATCGCCCGCAGCGGGTACCACGGATCACGCTCGTTCACGTATGCCGTGACGTCGACTCCGTTGATGACAACTGTGTCGACCAGCGCGTCGATGTCGACGTTGACAAGCCAGGCGTGGCTGATCTTCGCGCCGGTGAGGTTGACGTCGCGGAAGCGCGCGCCGCTGAGATCGGCGCCCCAGAACACGGCTCCCGCAAGATCTCCCTCGAACTCTTCCGGCATGCTGCCTCCCGTCGCGTCGGTGCCGTTCAGTGTGCAGTGTCTCAAGTGTTGCAGGAATGCTGATCGGTGTCTCGCAGAACCACTCCAGCTCGAACGACATGAGGTCCGACCCGGCCGATTGCCGCGCGGGCTGGCATAAATCTCTCGTCTCGCCCTCGTTTGCCGCGAGGCGCGACGGTGGATATAGCATCGCCGTGGTGATCTGATGATCTCTCTGGATTGGGAACAGGCTTTGGCCACCGCACACGTTCTGGCCGCGTTCTCAGCGCTGGTTGTTGGTGCGGCTGTTCTCCTGTTGCCGAAAGGCACAAATAGCCATCGAGTGATCGGAATCGTCTACGTCCTTGTGCTTGTTGTCGTGAATGTGGCGGCGCTGTCGTTGCATCGAGAGAACACGTTTGGTGTATTTCATATCCTGGCAGTCGTCAGCCTGATCACGATCGCTGTCGGGCTTTCGCCCCTGCTCCTCGGCCGGAGGTCGGAAGTGATTATCGTTACCCACGCATACTGCATGACGTGGTCGTACGCTGGTTTGGTCGCGGCCGGTTTGGGCCAACTAGCCGCTGCTGTCGGTCAGGATGTTGGGGCGTGGGTTGTGCCGGTGGTGATCGGCACGGCGTTGTCAATCAGTGGCGTGGTCATCTTCGGCAGAGTTCCGTCAACCCTTGATCGCATGTTGGCTGAACGATGACACCCCAAACCACCCTTGAGATGAGTGTTGGTGTCGCACCGTCACTTGCACGTTGCCGATCCTCCAGTTGCGACCAGTCCCAGGCTGAGCTCGATCTGAGCAAGACAGCCCAACTCGGGATGCCGCGGACCCGGCTCGTTCCGAGCGCCCATCGGCGGCAGGGTTAGCTTGCGGCAATGGACGTGATCGACTGGCTGCTCGAGGGCGACCCCGCAATCCGCTGGCAGGTGCTGCGCGATCTGACGGATGCCTCGCCCGACGAGGTCGTTGCCGAGCGAGCACGCGTGGCGCACGAGGGCTGGGGTGCACGCCTCCTCGCGCTCCAGGGCGCTGACGGGTTGTGGGAGGGCGGGGCCTGCTTTCCGGCGGCCTACACCGGCGGCGAACCGGGGCAGCCTTGGACGGCGACGATGCACACCTTGCAGACCCTGCAGATCTTCGGGCTGCACCCGGCGTGCGAGGCGGCCCGTCGTGCGATCCCGCTCGTTGCCGAGCATGGGCGCTGGGAGCATGCCGGGCAGAGGTACTTCGACGGCGAGGTCGAGCCGTGCATCAACGGCCGGACGATCGAGACCGGCGCCTACTTCGGGGTAGACGTTGCCGCGATCGTCGAGCGGATCCTCGGCGAGCGGCTCGCCGACGGCGGCTGGAACTGCGAGGCCGAGAACGGGTCAGTGCGCTCCTCGGTCCACACGACGATCGACGTGCTCGATGGGCTGCTCGAGTTCGAGCGCGCGACCGGGGGTTCTTCCGGAGTGCGAGACGCCCGCCGGAGCGGGGAGGATTATCTGCTCGAGCGCAGCCTGTTCCGCCGTAAGAGCACAAGCGAGGTCGCCGATCCGGCATATCTCGACTTCGCGTTCCCGTACTACTGGCGCTACGACGTGCTGCGCGCCCTCGACTATTTCCGCCGCTCAGGCGCGGACCCGGAGTCCCGGATGGCGCAGGCCGTCGAGGTCGTGCGGTCCAAGCGGCAGCCCGACGGCCGGTGGCTGCTGGACCGAATCCATTCGGGTCGTGTCCACTTCGAGCTCGAGGGCGGCGCCGGCGCGCCCAGTCGGTGGAACACGCTCCGCGCGATCCGGGTGCTCGACTGGTGGAACCGGGTGGTCAGAGCGCAAGATGGAGTCTGAGTGCCTCGTCGAGCGCGGCTTGCAGTTCGGCGGTCATCGTTGCGACTTTCGGACCGATGCGTTCTACGGCGATCGATCGGACCTGCTCCGCTTGTGCCTTCGAGTCTTCGCCCAACCCGGTGTCCTGCGCGAGCAGCAGCACCTGAAAGGGGTAGACGCGTTCGGTGTTCGATGTTACGGGGACGACTGTGACGACGCCGCGTCCGAGGTGTTGTGCGGTGCTGTTCGCGCCGTCGTTGCTGACGATGATCGCGGGTCGTTGCTTGTTGGACTCAGCGCCTCGCACTGGCTCGAGATCGACGAGGCGGATGTCGCCGCGTCGCATCAGGAGCGGCCGTCGGCGGCGGTGGCGTCCCAGAGGGTGCTGTCGTCGCTGGCCTCCCATGTCGTCCAAGCGTCCTCGTAGTCGGCGCCGAGTTCGGATGCGCGCAGCAATCGGACGGCTTTGTGAACCACGGCCGAGCGCGACGCGAAGCCTGCGCGATCGGCATAGGAGTCGAGGAAGTCGACGTCGTCGTCGGGCAAGCTGACACTCACCTTCATACCGAGATCCTACCTGTAATCCTACTTCGGTAGCAACCGCCTCCGTCGCTCCGAACTGGCGCGCCCGTCCCGCGCCGGGCTCTGCCCCGCGACAGTGAACGGTCCGGCGGTGCCTCCCAGGTTGGAGTCCACGAAGCGCTTAGATCTCCTCGGCGAGATCTCGAAGTACATCCGCTTCCGAATCGACGGCCTCACCGCGAACGTCGACCGCCAAACTGCCGGCGAGGTGCAGAGGGTCGACCGCTCCAGACGACGCCCCAGCGGGCTGCGTTGTGTTGGCTTCAATGATCCTCGTCGGGTGCTGGCAGGCTCGGATAGTTGGTGGGGTAGAGCCCGGCGACAAGGGCGTACGTCGTGTCGCCGCTGCGCGGGAGGGCGCTGAACTCGCGGGTGAGGTCGAAGACCTTGTCCCAGAACTCGGCGGCGCGTTCGTGGGGTATGCGGGCGTGTCGGTGGATCGCCCGCAGAGAGTCGGCTTCGTGGGCCGGGCGCGACTCGGTGGCGGCATCAATGAGCAGGTTGGTGATCGTGTCGAGCTGCTCCGGTTGGACGGTAAAGCCGCGAACTTCCTCACCTCGGCCGCGTGCGATGCCGCCGGGGCCCGCACCGAGCGTGTCGAGGCGCATCAGAGCTTTGACCACCAACGACTATGGGCCGATCTGCTGTCATCGCAGGCGTTGGCGTTCAATTTGTTCGGCGACCTCGCCGCCGATCTCACCCAAGCCGACCGTGCCGTGCACGAGTGGTTCCCCGAGGCCCCCGGTCGTGTCAGGGAGCTGCGCTTCGCCCACTCGCCTGGCCGGTTCGACCCCGCCTACCTCAACAGCCTCCGAGCATTCACTGTTGCATTCATCCTCGATCTCGACGACGGCACAAGCGGCGTCGTTGCCGTCGACGTCAAGTACCACGAGCGCAACAAGTCCGAAACCCCCAGGCCCGAGAACCTCCACCGCTACACCGAGGTCGCCGAGCATTCCAGGGTGTTCGCGCCTGGCTCGATCGACGCGCTGGCCCGGCGCGGCGACCTTTGCGTGATGTGGCTCGAGCATCTCCTGCAGCTCTCGATGCTGCAGCACCCCAGTCGCACCTGGACGTGGGGCAGGTACATCGTCGTGCACCCTGCCGGGAACAGCGACATTGCCGCCGCCTGCAACCGCTACCACGCGATGCTCGCCGACGAGGCCACCTTCGCCACGATGACCCTCGAACAGCTCCTCGACACCGGCACACTCCCCGAGATCACGACCGCGGCGGTGCACGAGCGCTATGTCTCCCGAGGGGCACCACGCTGACTGCGATCGGCAGAGCGAGACAATCGACGCCGACAAGATCGATCCCACCTACAGATCGACGGCCACAACCGCGCGATCACCGCCTCGAATCGAAGTGTCCGTTACAGACGGTTACAGGCACTCGCAACGACGCCGGTCATCGTCACCTCGACTCCGGTCCGGAACCGAGGGACTGTCGGCGGCTGACGAGGACAAACGGGTCAGGGCGCGATGGTCGGGTCGGTGACGCGGCCGATGAACAGGATCGTGCCGGCGCCTTGGTCGCGGATGACGTAGAGGTATGGTCGGTTGATCTCGATGGTCGGACCGTGCGACGCTGCCATCTCGCCGCCGGTCGCGGCTGCGGCTCGGGTGCCTTGTTCGTCTACTTCGATCATGGCTTCGTGCTCGACCTGATCGAGGTATAGCCCGCCAGCGTCGACCATCCCGGAGAAGTCGGCGGCACCGCTGAACGCGGTTGGCATGCCGAGTGTCGACAGGGTGCCGTTCATCTGAACGTGGGTACGTGCAGCCCACTTCGGCAGCGACAGGTGGATACCTCCGTCTTGGATCTGGTCGATCACCCCGGCGAGGGACTCGGTCGTGAGCTCGGCTTCGAACGCTGCGAGGTCGGTGGGGGCGATCACGACCATCGAGAGCGCCCCGCCGCCGTAGGGCAGTTCGACGGCTTGGAGGTTCTCGGTCCACAACGATGGCAGGTACTCGTTGTAGTGCATCATCGGCACCTCGACGGTGGTGCCGTCGGCGAGTGTGAACGCGCCGGGTTGTGTCGAGGCCGGGTCGAACGGGAACTCCCAAGGCGCATCCATCGCGACGGCGTTCACGAGCACCATTCGCGTGTTCATGTCGAACGATTCGGTGGGGAACAGTTCCGGGATCAGATCGTTGGTCTTATCGTTGATCCAGCCGTTGATCAGGTCGCGAGCGGCGTCGGGGGCTGCGCCGAAGTCGATTTCAGCGAGCGGTGACCCGTAGGCGCCGGTGAGGACGTCGAGGTACTCGTCACGCAACGCCAAGCCTGGCTGCGTCCACACCTTGTTCGCCGCGTTCCACTCCGTGGGGCTGCCAGCGGTCCGGGCATCGAGGGTGAGGTCGTAGGCGTTGATGCCTTCATGCCAGTTCGCCGGGTCGAGCGCGTCGGCGTGGAGTACCTGTGCCATCTCGGTCGCCGTCTGACCACGCGCCCCGGCGTAGATCATGCTCAGCGCAAACGTTGCGCTGTATGGACCGACGATCGTGTTGCCGCCCTGCTCGGCAACCACCGCCCGATACAGGTCGACGGCGAACTCGTTCATCCCAACGACCGCGGCGGTCGTGTTGCGCCCGTCGGCGCCACCGTCGACCGACCGCTCCGTCACACTGCCGAACCGCAACCGCAGCGCGCTCACACCGGCCGTGCCGGCGGGCGGCGGCGGCTCGGCTGAGTTATCGCCGCCGCATGCGACCACACCGACGATCAGCGTCGGCAAGAACAACAGGGCGCAGCTACGATGTCGCATACTGATTCGACGCTACCCACGTGCCGTTGCACACCGTCAACACCGAAGTCTTGATCGCTGTCTCTGTTCGGCCCCGATCGCCGAGAGGGCGCGTGCTGTGGTGGACGCTCGACCACCCTTCAGGCGAGCTGCCTCAGGACGGTGACTCGGAACGGTTCCACGAGGAGCTCGACCAGCGGCGCGTACGTCCCCGCTGCTGCGGCGGCCTGCATGTGGGCATCCCGTGCTTCAGCCGATTCCCATTCGGCGATTTCGACCAGCATGTCGGGGTCATCAAGCTTCTCGTACCGACTGCTACCAAGGAATCCCTGCAGCCCTGCGGCGTGCTTCGCCAGCATGCTCTCGACCACGCTCTTGAGCTCGTTTCTCCTCCCGGGCTGCGCCTTGAGCTCGACGATCACCATGATGGTCAACGCAGTCTCCCTTCCTCGGTTCGACCCGGCTCAATCTTGTCATCCGGGCCGACCGGGCCCGTCCACATCTCGCTCCTGACTACGCCCGAGCTGAGATACTCGTTCGCCAGCTCATACCCACGTGATCGACCGATGCGCAACAGGCGCGCCGCCTCGTCAACGGTGAGCAGTTGAGGGGGCTCGTCTGCTTCGGTGACGGCGTCCAATGAAGGCATGGACTGTCCTAACTGCACCTCTGTCATTCACGCCGCAAGGGGTTACCGCCACGGCGTTTTGGACGATGCGAACCAGACGGTACGTGGTGATACTCAGTGGACCTCAGTGGTACTCAACGGACAATCGGCCGTGACAAAGTTCACACCCCAACACTGCTGTACGAATTTCGGGGACACCGTCGGTCGCAACGTCGATGAGCAGTCAGACGGGGTTGCGACGATGTATTCAGTCGCCCGGCTGGTCACATGTCGCGTGCTGGGGGCGTCGGCCGCCTACTCCGAACGAATCTCGCGATGGCGCCGGGCCAGCTCGCCGCGCCCGGATGAGCCTGATCCGATGAAGGCCTCCAGGGGGGTCTTCAGTTGGAAGCGAACAGGCAAGGTCGGCGACGAGCTCATCTACGGTGATACTCCGGCGGAGGGCCTCGGCTTGAAGCCTCGCGAGCGCTTCCGCTGGAAGATCGAGCGTCACTGTCACCGCTCCCATTGTACGTGTTGAGGCAGACCGGGCCGACTACGATCAACCTTGTGGTGAGGACTCTTCAGCTCGAAGCATGGGCGGGCCGGTGGGTTGCGGTCGACTCGGCCGGCACGGTTCGTTGCGATGCGGCATCGCTGCCTGAGCTGCTCTCAGCTATCGCGCTCGAGCACATCGAGGGAGTCGAAGTCATGCGAGCGCCCGACCCTCGCGAACCTCTCGTCTACGGACTTGGCTGAGCCCTGGGTTTACCCGTACACCGACTTCGGCGAAGGTCGCGGGAAGCTGCCCCGGCCGATTCTTCGTGCCGTCATCGGAGTCGGAACGTCGTCGGATAGTCCGACGTTCTCGGCGATTATCGACACCGGAGGCCCGCTCACCGTTGTTGCGCCGGAGGTGATCCAGAGCGGTGGTGATCCTGTGGACACCGGCACCTCGATGGTCCTCCGACTCGCCGGTAGTGCGAGCGAGGTTCCGTTGTACGAAATGACGTTGGAAGCCAGGCCACCGACGGAACTCGCGATGGAACCCCCGATTCGGTGGCGCAGCTTGGTGGCAGTGCTGACGCCCTGGCCACACCAAGGGACCGCAGTGATGCTCGGCCAAGTCGGATTCCTCGACAACTTCACCGTCACGTTCGGCCCCGGCGGATTTGTCCTCGAACCGGCAGACGTCTTCAAGCGTCGATACCCAACACTCACGGCCGGCGACACCGAACCCTGAAGAGCGGCCGCTACGCCGAAGTGTGCTGAATGCGATCGACGATCGCCTGGCGGCTCTGGGGGAGCGCGTGAGCGTAAACCGTCATGAGCATCTCCGGGCTGTGGCCGAGGATGTCGGCGATTGCTCGAAGCTCACCGACGTCCTTCGCGTTGTTGACCATGTGAGTGGCCGCGGTGTGGCGCAGACCATGCGACGTGAGACGCGGCAGCTTCGCCTTGTCGACGATGAGCGCCAACGATCGGTCGTACGAGCGGGGGAGTACGAGCCGTCCATGTCGGGTCGCAATGATGAGATCGTTGTCTTCCCACTCAGCACCGGCGAGCAATCGTTCTTCGGTCTGCTCGGTGCGACGTCGCTTGAGAGCACGGACCCCGTCGTCGGAGAGAGGAACAAGCCGGCGTGAACGCACGTTCTTGGCATCGCCGAGGACGGCGCCGCGGTTGACGGCGACGAGGCTCTCGTCGATTCGCAGCGTGCGGGCCTTGGGATCGAAGTCATCCCATCGGAGCGCGAGTACCTCGCTTCGTCGGAGGCCGTAGAGCACGCCGAGTTGGAAGCCGACTGCCCAGCGATGTTCTGCGATCGTGGCGAGGAACGTCGCGACGTCCGTCGCCTCCCAGGCCTGGATCACCTTCTCTTTGACCGGCTTGGCGACTGTTCGAGGCAACGCGACGCGTGCTGCCGGGCTCCTCGGGATCAAGCCTTCCTCGACCGCGTCGGCCAGCGAAGCTCGTAGCACGTTGCGACAGATCTGCACACTGCGTCGCGACAAGGTGCCGGCGCTCGCGAGTGCAGTGATCCAGTCGGCGACATCGTCGCGGTCGAGTCGTGCCAACGGGATCGCGCCGAGACCCTGCTCGATGTGCGGGATGGCCCAGGCGTACTGCTCGCGTGCCTTCGGAGTGATATCGGACTTGCTTGCCACATAGCGACGGATGAGCCAGCTGACCGTCCCCCGTTCCGTGCTCCGCGCGTCCGCTCGTCGGTCTCGGGAAGCTGCCAGTGCCGACCGCTGCGACGCGTACGTGCCGAGCTGTCGCGGTCGATGTTTGCCCGTCGCCGTGTCGATGCCGTCGATGCGCACCACCCACTTGTCCCGCTGCTTGCGGACCGTCGGCTGACCGATCGCCTTCCAACTCATGTATCACCTCCAGCGTCATCGACGGCCGAAAGTCTGATACTTGGCTGATACATGGCCTTCGGGAGCGATTGGTGAAATCGTATCATACCAGGTCAAGAGGGTCGGGATGGGGAGACTCGAACTCCCGACCCCCTGCTCCCAAAGCAGGTGCGCTACCAACTGCGCTACATCCCGGTCGCCAGCATGTTACCGGCGAGTCGCTAGCTCGCTGACGGCCGCCAGCAACCGGTCGACATCGTCTTTCTCGATGTAGCGCACAACTCCGGCGCGGATCACTCCGCCGCTGTCAGCCAATCCCAACTGGTCGACGACCTCGACGGCGTAGTTGTGACCGTCCCACACGGCGATGCGCTCGGCGCCGAGCGCCTTCGACGCATCGGCGGGGTGGTCGCCCTCGATCGTGAATGCGGTCGTCGGCACTCGGTCATCGACGGTCGGTGAACCCCAAACCCTCACGCCGCCGATCGAATGCAGCCCATCGAGCAGCTTCGAGAAGACTTCTGCCTCTGCGGCGGCGATGCGTTCCATACCCTCCTCGATGAGGAAGCGGGCGGCAGCATCGACGCCGGCGAGAGCCTCGAAGTTCGGCATCCCGGTCTCGATTCGCCCCGGGCCGTGGTCGGTCGCCGGCCGGACCTTGAACACGGGGAGGCTCTCCAGCAACTCGGGACGCATCCACAGCACGCCGCTGTGCGGCCCGTACCATTTGTATGGCGAGGTCACCAACGCGTCGCAGCCGAGGTGAGCGATGTCGATCTTACGGTGCGGAGCGAGATGGACCGCGTCGACGTAGACATTCGCCCCGACAGCGTGGGCAGCCTCGATGATCGGTGCCAGATCGGGAGTCGAGCCGAGCAGATTCGAAGCCCCCGGAACGGTTACCCATTTCGTGCGCTCGTCGATGAGTTCGATCACGTTCTCCGGCGGCAACTGCCCGGTGGCCGGGTCGAATGGCGCCAGCACCTGCTCGGCACCTGCGGCGTCGGCTGCTCGTCGCCATGGGGTGATGTTGGCGTCGTGGTCGAGCCGGGTTCCGATAATTCGATCACCCGGTCGCAATGTTTCCCCGACCGCGCGCGACACGGCGAACGTCAGCGACGTCATGTTCGGTCCGAAGCTGATGCCGGTCGCATCGGCACCGAGCAGTTGCCCCACGGTGGCGCGTGTTCGGTCCATCAACCGCTGGCACTCCTCGGCCGCGGCGAAGGGTCCGCCGTTGGCGGCCGTGTTCCCGCTGGCCATCCAGTCACTCATGGCGGTGATGGCCGTGTCGACCATCTGTGTTCCGGCCGGCCCGTCGAACCTGGACCACTCCGGCCCGATACCGGGGAAACGGTGCCGTAGGGAGGTCGTCATACCCAGGAAACCTCCTGTGGAGTGTTTGGCG
>JANNHY010000212.1:0-11672 GCA_031404635.1 Ilumatobacteraceae bacterium | reverse complement strand
GGATCGACGACATGTCGGTCGTGGACCCGACGAGCATGCGTGTCCACGGGTTGGATGGCTTGCGCGTGGTCGATGCGTCGGCGATGCGCTACGTCACCAACGGCAACATCTACGCGCCGGTGATGATGATGGCCGAAAAGGCGGCCGATCTGATCCTCGGCAACAGGCCCCTCGCCCCGGAACCGGTGGAGTTCTACCGGGCCGAATAACAGCAGCGTTTGACGACTGCGGCCCCGTATAGGGGCCCCGTATAGGGGCTTGAGTCGTCAAACGCTGCTGGATTTTGGGTGGGTCTGGGCTCGGTTCAGCCGAGCCAGGCGCTGACGACGTCGGGGTTGGCGTCGACCCATTCCTTGGCGGCCTCATCGGCCGTCTTGCCGTCGCTGTCGACCATCGCCGCGATCTCGTTCTGCTGATCAGTGGTCAGCTGCAACTTGGTCAGGAAATCGAAGGCGGCCTTGTTCTTCGCTTCGAGGCCGGCGTTGGCGACCTTGTACAGCTCGTCGACCGGGTAGTCGCAGGCATACCCGCCATCGGCGTCGGCGGCGGAGGCCGTGCATTCGTCGGTGACTGCGGGGAGCTCGACCTCGGTCAGGTCGACCTTCGACTGCAACCAGTGCGGCTGCCAGAACTGCAACAGCAGCGGCTTGCGGTCGGTCTCGGCCTGCTGGATGGCGGTGATCAATGCTGCTTCGGAACCGGCGACGATGAACTTGAGAGGCAATTCGAGGTTCGTGATGATCTGCTCGTCATACGAAACGTAGCTGGGGTCGCCCATCAGGAATTGGCCGAGGTCGCCCGACTCGGCGGTGGCGAACAAGCTGGCCAAAGCGGGGTCCTTGAAGCCCTCCCAGGTGGCCAGTTCGGGGTTGTCTTCGATCACGAACGACGGCACGTACCAGCCGATCTTGGCTGACGGACCAAGCTTGCCGAGATCGACGACACTCTTCTTCTCCTCGATGTAGACCTTGAAGTCCTCGGCGTGTCCTGACGGCCAGATCTCCAAGTTGGCATCAAGCGCGCCGGCGTCGAGGCCGATCCAGGCGGCGTTCTCGTCGAGGTCGACGAGTTCGACGGGAGTGCCGAGCTTCGACTCGAGCACGACCTTGGCGACATTGGCGTTGACCGCCGAACCAGTCCACGGGTTGACGGCGATCTTGATTGCGGCACCGGTGGCGGCGGCCGGCGTCGTGTCGCCTGCGGCACCGGTCGTGGCGTCGGTGGCCGCCTGGGTGTCGGCCGCTCCGCTGCTGTCGTCGCTGTCGTCGCCGCAGGCGGCAGCGACAAGCGCGAGAGCAACGGCAGCAACCACGAAGCGGACGGACGGACGAATCCTTGTTCTCATGTTCTCCCCTTTGGCTCCGTGGACCGGAGCGTGTTCACAGTGAGCGACCTTCCTGCGCCGACCGGTTACCCCATGCCTGGGTGAGCCGATCGAGGACCATCGCCATCAGCACAATACTCACCCCGGCAGCGACGCCGTCACCCATCTTCAGGTTCGGTTTGGTGAACCCGCCGAGCGCCTCGAGGCCCAGTGCGCCGCCACCGATCAGCCCGGCGATGATCACCGTGGCCAGCACCATCAAGATCACCTGGTTGATACCGAGCATGATCGACTTGAACGCCAGCGGCAGCTGTACCTTCAACAGCTCTTGCCGAGGAGTGGCTCCGAACGAGATCGCCGCCTCGCGTGGTGCGATGGGTACCTCGCGCAGACCGAGGCTGACCAGGCGGATTCCCGGTGGCAGGGCGTAGATCACGGCGGCGATCACTCCGGGTGTGCGGCCGACGTTGAACAGAAAGACCACCGGGACGAGATAGACGAACTGCGGCAACACCTGGGCGGTGTCGAGGAACGGGCGGAGCACTCCTTCGAGCCACCGCGATCGCCCGCACCAGATGCCGATCGGCACCGCAAGGGAAACGCTGATGAAGACGGCCACCAGCACCTGGCTGAGGGTGTCCATGGCCAGATCCCAGTTGTTCATTGCCGCGATACCGACCAACGCCAGCCCGCACAAGAGCGCCAGCCGCCAGCCTTTGCTCAACCAGCCGATCAGCGTGACGACGGCAACGACCAACCACCACGCTGCCGACTGCAGCGCACCACGGATCGGGTCGAGTACGTCACGCACCAGGAAGTCGCTTATCGAACCGGTGCCACCGATCAGCGGCACGCCGCGCCGGAGATTCTCATTCAACCAGGCGATCACCGACTCGGCCCACGATCCGAGCCCGATACGCCACGACGGGAAGTCTTGGATGTCGAGCACCGTGGCGGCCAGCGCCGCCACGGTCACCGCGGCGAGCCCGACAGCCCACAGCACACGCCGATCGGCCAGCCATGCAGGCATCGGTCGGTGCGGCTTCAGGCTGCGTTCACCCGTGGTGATGCGGTCGAGGGCGATCGCCGCGAACACGATGCTGAACCCTGCGGAGAAGGCCAGCTTGGCGTCGAGCTTCTGCAGGCCGCGGAGCACCTCGCCACCCACGTCGCCGGTGCCGATCTGCGAGGCGATCACGACGATCCCGAAGGCCATCATGATCACCTGGTTGAGGCCGAGCAGAACCGTGCGTCGGGCCAGCGGGAGCTGCACCTTGCCGAGCAGTTGCGGGCCGGTGGTGCCGAAGGACCTGCCGACCTCGGTCGAGACAAGGGGTACCTGGCGCAGGCCGAGGCTGGTGAGCCGCACCGCCGGCGGCACCGCGTAGATCAACGTGGCGACGACCGCGGCGGGTATGCCGATGCCGAAGAAGGCAACACACGGGATCAGATACACGTAGGCCGGCATCACCTGCATCGTGTCGAGTAGCGGGCGGAGGCGCCGCTCGGCGCCGTCGGAGAGCCCCGACCAAATGCCGAGCGGCACGCCGATCAGCATGGCCAGGGCGACAGCGACGATCATGATCGCCAGCGTGGCCATCGTCAGATCCCAGAAGCCGCACAACCCGACGGCGAAGATCGAAGCGGTGGCGACGACACCCGTGCGCAGGCCGGCGCGCAGATACCCGATCACGAAAACGAGGGCGACGACGCCAGTCCAATGCAACAGGTCGAGCATTGACTGCATGCGCTCGACACACCAGCCGATGCCACTGCCGATCGATTTGATGCCGTTGAGGAACCAGTTGCGCCCGGTGTTCTGGGTGATCCAGTGGTAAACGTCCTGGGCGTGGCGCTGAACATGCAGGTCGAGCCACGACGGCACATCCTGCTGGCGGGTGATCTTGTAGATCACCACGGCGACGACAAGGGCAACCCCCGCGCGGAGCAATGCGACGGTCCGCGTCGACATCCCCACCATCCGCGGCACGGTCGGGACGGCTTGAGTCATTCGTCGCCACCAGCCATCAGCGACAGCACGTGAACACGGTCGACGCACCCGACTTCGCAGCCGGCGGTATCGACCACCTGCACCGGAAGGTCGGAGTGGGCGACGAGCTTGACGATATCGCGGACCTTGGTGCCGATGGGCACCGAACCGCTGAACCCCGCCGAGCCGTCGACATCGCGCATCACGTGCTCGACGGGCACGACGAACGATCGCGGCACATCGCGCACGAAGTTCTCGACGTACTCGTCGGCGGGCCTGACGACGACAGACTCTGGCGTGCCGACCTGCACGAACAGCCCATCGCGCATGATCGCGATGCGATCACCGAGACGCAGGGCTTCGGTGAGGTCGTGGGTGATGAACACCATCGTCTTGTTGACCTCGCGGCGCAAACGGACGACTTCGTCTTGCATATCGCGGCGGATCAGCGGGTCGAGTGCCGAGAACGGCTCGTCGAACAGCAAGATGTCGGGGTCGGTGGCCAGTGCTCTGGCCAAACCGACACGCTGTTGCTGGCCGCCGCTCAGTTGGTGCGGGTGGTAGCTGCCCATCTCCGACAGACCGACCAGCTCGAGGGTTTCGTTGGCCTTCCGCCGACGATCCGCCTTGTCGACGCCGCGCACCTCCAAGCCAAAGGCGACGTTGTCGGTCAGCGTGCGATGCGGCAACAGGCCGAAGTGTTGGAAGACCATCGACACCTTGTTGCGGCGCACATCGAGCAACGTCTCCTTGTCGGCCTTGGTGACGTCGACATCGCCGATCCGTACGGTGCCGACCGTCGGCTCGATCAACCGGGTCAGGCAGCGGATCAAGGTCGATTTGCCGCTGCCCGACAAACCCATCACGACGAACACCTCGCCGGGAGCGACATCCATGTCGATGTCGCGCATCGCCACGACGTTGCCGGTCTGCGCATGAAGTTGCCGGCGGGGAAGGTCGGCGAGTTCGGAACCGACGATGCGCTCGGGTTTCGGGCCGTAGACCTTCCACAGACCGCGCACGGAGATCGAGAAACTGGTTTCCCCCACGACGCTGATGCTAGTCATACCTCCGAGGCGAGATCGGAAGGCAAGGCCCGTGACGCAACAACCGACGACGGCGAAGGCCGTGATCATCGGCGGCGGCATAGTCGGTTGTTCGACGGCCTACCACCTGGCCAAGCTGGGATGGAGCGATACGGTGCTCGTCGAGCGGCACAAGCTGACCTCGGGCTCGACATTCCATGCGGCGGGTCTCGTCGGCCAGTTGCGCAGCAGCGCCAACATCACCCAATTGCTCAGCTACTCGGTCGATCTCTACAAGCGCTTGGAGCACGAGACCGGCCAGGCCACCGGTTGGAAGATGAACGGTGGGTTGCGCCTGGCCTGCAGCGAGGAGCGGTGGAACGAGGTCAAGCGGCAGGCGACCACCGCCAAGTCGTTCGGCCTGGAGATGCACCTGCTGTCACCCGCCGAGGCGCAAACTCTGTGGCCATTGATGACCGTCGACGACGTGATCGGCGCGGCGTTCCTGCCCACCGATGGCCAGGCCAGCCCGACCGACGTCACGATGGCGTTGGCTCGTGGGGCGCGCCAGGCCGGGGCGGCGATCTGCGAAGACACCGACGTGCTCGACGTCGAGGTGGTCGACGGCGTGATCACGGCCGTTGTCACCTCACATGGTCGCATCGAGTGCAGCGTCGTGGTGTGCTGCGCCGGGCAGTGGACGCGCTCGCTGGCCGCCAGGGTCGGTGTCAACGTGCCACTCGTGTCGGTGCAGCACCAGTACGTCATCACCGCACCACTCACTCCGGAAGTACCGCGCAACCTGCCCACGCTGCGCGACCCGGATCGGCTGACGTACTACAAGGAGGAAGTCGGTGGGCTGGTGATGGGTGGTTACGAGCCGAACCCGATCCCATGGGCAGCCGCGGGCATCCCGCAGGATTTCGGTTTCAAGCTGCTCGACGCCGACTTCGATCATTTCGCGCCGATGATGGACCTGGCGATGGGGCGCGTCCCGGCCTTGCAGACCGCTGGGATCAACGAGTTGATCAACGGCCCGGAGAGCTTCACACCCGACGGCAACTTCATCCTCGGCGAGGCGCCGGAGTTGAAGAACTTCTTCGTCGGCGCCGGGTTCAACGCCTTCGGCATCGCCGCCGGTGGCGGCGCCGGCATGGCGCTGGCCGAGTGGGTGCATCGTGGTGTCGCGCCGTACGACCTGTGGGTGGTCGACATCCGCCGTTTCGGCCGCCCGCACCAAGACACCGACTGGGTGCGTACGCGCACACTCGAGGCGTACGGCAAGCACTACACGATGGCCTGGCCACATGAGGAGCACGACAGCGGTCGACCATGCCGCACGTCGCCGCTGTACTCGCGGCTGCTCGCCGAGGGTGGCTGCTTCGGTGAAAAGCTGGGGTGGGAACGACCCAACTGGTTTGCATCGGCGGATCACGGCGAGACCGCCCGTGACGTGTACAGCTACGGACGGCAGAACTGGTTCGAGGCCGTCGGGCGCGAGCATCGCGCCGCTCGCGAGGCAGCGGTGCTGATCGATCAGACGTCGTTCGCCAAGTTCGCGATGAAGGGCCCGGATGCACTGGCCGCGTTGAACTGGATCTGTTCGAACAACGTCGACAAGCCGGTTGGCTCGCTGACCTACACGCAAATGCTCGACGAATCCGGCGGCATCCAATGCGACCTCACCGTGTGCCGTGTAGCCACCGACGAGTTCTACATCGTCACCGGCACCGGCTTCGCCACCCATGACTTCGACTGGATTCAGCGCTCGATACCGGCGGGGATGAACGCTCAACTGTTCGACATAACCTCGGCCAACACGGTGCTGTCGCTGATGGGGCCGCGGTCACGCGACATCCTGCAGGCCGTCACCCGCTCGGCCGTTTCGAACGAGTCTTTCCCGTTCGGCACGCAGCAGATCATTGGAATCGCCGGCTGCCCGGTTCGAGCGCTGCGTGTCACCTACGTCGGCGAGTTGGGCTGGGAGCTGCACTTACCTGTCGAGTACGCCACCACGGTGTACGAGGCGCTGATGGCCGCCGGTGTGGCACACGGCCTGGTCAACGCCGGCTACCGGGCGATCGAGAGTTGCCGTCTGGAGAAGGGCTACCGGGCGTGGGGCAGCGACATCGGCCCCGACCACACCCCGATCGAGGCCGGGCTCGGTTGGGCGGTGAAGCTACACAGCGGGATCGAGTTCCGCGGTCGGGCGGCGGTCGCCGCCCAGGGCGCCGACGGCGTGGGCAAGATGCTGGCCGGGTTCACCTGCGATCCGGCAGTGGTGCTGCTCGGGCGGGAGACGATCTACCGAGACCGAGACCGGGTCGGCTGGCTGACCAGCGGCGGCTACGGCTACACGATCGGCCGCTCGATCGGCTTCGGCTACGTACGCAACCCGAACGGTGTCACCGCCGACCACGTGACCGGTGGCAACTACGAGTTGGAGGTCGCCGGCGAACGTGTCGCCGCCCAGGTCTCGCTGCAGCCGTTCTACGACCCGACCAACGCCCGAGTGAAGTCCTAGTGGAGTGCGTCGGCGCACCCGGGTGGGCCTGAAACACTCCGCGAGGCGCTGCTAGCTTCGCCGCGATGTCGACTGTGCCCTCCCAAGCCAGGATCGTGATCATCGGCGGCGGGATCATCGGCTGCAGCATCGCCTACCACCTGACGGCGATGGGCGAGACCGACGTGGTGCTTCTGGAGCAGCATCAACTCACCGACGGGGCCACATGGCACGCCGCCGGGTTGGTCGGCCAACTGCGCTCGGCGCGCAACACCACCCGCATGCTCGAGCACTCCGTCGAGCTCTACGGACGCTTGGAGGCCGAAACGGGCCAGGCCGTCGACTGGCATCAGGTCGGCAGCCTGCGGCTGGCTTGCTCGCCCGAACGGGTGATGGAGTTGAGGCGCTTGACGACGATGGCCAAGAGCTTCGGGTTGCCGATGGAGATCATCAGCCCGCGACGTGCGCAGGAATTGTTCCCGTTGATGTCGACCGATGGTGTGCTCGCTGCCGCATTCCTGGCAACCGACGGGTACATCGATCCGGCCAGCGTCACCCAAGCCATCGCCAGGGGCGCGCGCATGCGTGGCGCCCGTATCTGCGAGCACACCAAGGTCACCTCGATCACCGTCGAAGGCCGACGCGCCACCACGGTTCACACTGTCAACGCCGAGAATGGCGAGGACGACATCGCCTGCGAGATGGTCGTCAACGCAGCCGGCATGTGGGGTATGGAGATCGGGCGGATGGCCGGTGTACGCATCCCCGCAGTCGCCGTCGAGCATCAGTATGTATTGACTGGGCCGATCCCCGATTTCACTCCTGCCGAGCTGCGCCGGATGCCGACGATGCGCGACCCCGACCTGCTCGTCTACTACAAGCCGGACGGGCCCGGCCTGTTGATCGGCGGGTACGAGCCCGACACGCTGCCGTTCGGTCACGACGGTGTTCCTGTCCCATTCCAACGTCAACTGCTGGAGCCGAGCTTCGACCGCTTCGAGCAGCTGGCCACACTCGCGGCGCGGCGCACACCGGTGATCGAGCAGGCCGGCATCCGCACGATGATCAACGGTCCGATCCCGTATTCGGCGGACGCCGATTTCGTGATGGGCAAGGTGCCCGAACTCGACAACTACTACGTCGCCACCGGGTTCCTCTACGGCATCGCCGCCGGTGGTGGTGCCGGCAAGATGATGGCGGAGTGGATCCTCGAAGGCCGGCCGTCGCTCGACCTGTGGCCGCTCGACGTGCGCCGTTTCGCCTTCCATCACACCACGCACCATTTCATGGGACCACGTATGGTCGAACTGTACGCCCACCACTACAAGCTGGCCGCGCCCGGAACCGAGCACGTCACCTCGCGTGGCGTGAAGCGCAGTCCGTTGCACGACTCTCTGGCCGCGCAGGGTGCGGTGTTCGGGTCACGCGGCGGGTGGGAACGCCCGAACTGGTTTGCCCCACCGGGTGTCGAGGCCGTCGACCGGCCATCGTTCACCGAGCCGAACTGGTTCCCCCATGTCGCCGAAGAGCATCGTGCCGTGCGCGAACGCGTCGCTTTGATCGATCAGACCTCGTTCGCCAAGTTCGAGATCACCGGGCCAGGCGCGCTCGCTGCCGTGCAATGGCTCTCGGTCGCCGAGATGGACAAGCCGGTCGGCACAGTGACCTACACGCAGCTGTGTAACGACAATGGCGGGATCGAATGCGACCTGACCATGACACGCCTCGGCGAGCAGCGGTGGTACGTCGTCACCGGGTCGGCATTCGGCGCCCACGACATGGGTTGGATCCGATCGAACTCGCCCGACGACGGCAGCGTGCAGATCCGCGACCTCACCTCGGCCGGTGCGGTGATCAACCTGTGCGGCCCGCTGGCTCGCGAAGTGCTGCAAACAGCGTGCGAAGACGACGTATCCAACGAGGCGATGCCCTATGCGACGGCACGTGACATCACCATTGGCGCCGCGCCGGTGCTGGCCATGCGCATCGGCTACGTCGGCGAGTTGGGCTGGGAGTTGCACATGCCTACCTGCTACGCGGCCCACGTGTACGAACTGCTGGGTGACGCCGGCCGGGAGTACGGCATCACCAACGTCGGCTACCGGGCGATCGACACGCTGCGCATGGAGAAGGGGTACCTCTACTGGTCGACCGACATCGCTCCCGACACGACGTCGTGGGAGGCCGGACTGAGTTGGCGGGTGAACATGAGCAAGGGCGACTTCTGTGGGCGCGACGCGTTGCTCGCACAGCGTGAGAGCGGTGTCTCCCGGAAGCTGTGCACGTTCACCCTCGAGCAGATGGCCTACCCGGTCAGCGGCGAGGCGATCATCGCCGACGCCGCAGTGGTCGGCTTCACCACGAGCGCAAACTTCGGTCACACGATCGGTAAGCCGATCGCCTACGGGTACCTACCGATCGAGCTGGCCGATCGGACCGACTTCGTGATCGAGGTCTACGGCGAGCCGATCCCCGCCACCCGTCGCGAGGGCGCGCTGCACGACCCGACGAACGCGAGACTCAAGGCATGAACGAACTCGCCCGATTCCTCCGGCGAATCGGACTGCCCGCTGACATCGCCACGACTCGACTGCTTGGCCTGACCAACGTCAACCACCTCGTCGAACACGACGGGCAGCGACTGGTGATGCGCATCGCCGGAGATGGCACGAGCGAATACATCAACCGTGCCGATGAGGAGGTCGCAGCCCGATCGGCGGCGGCAGCCGGGGTCAATGCCGAAGTCGTGTTCTTCGATGCCAGTGATGGGCTGATGGTCACACGCTTCATCGAGGATGCGGCGACAATGAATGCTGAACGGTTCCGCGATCTCGAAGCGGTCGCCCGTGCCGGCCATGCGTTTCGCCAACTGCATTCCAGCGCGGCACCATTCGCCACCGACTTCAAGCTGTTCACGATGATCGACGAGTACAAAGCGTTGCTGGCGTCGAAGGGGGCGACGCTTCCCGATGGATACGACGATGTCAAGCGCCGGGCCGAGATGGCGCGCTCCAAGCTCGAGGCTGCACCTGTTGCGCTTGCGCCGTGCCACTGCGACCCGCTGTGCGAGAACTTCCTCGACACAGGTGAGCAGATGTTCATCATCGACTACGAATACGCCGGCAACAACGACCCGATGTGGGACCTCGGCGATCTGTCCGTCGAGGGCGAGTTCGCGGCCGAGCAGGACGACGCCTTGCTGCGCGCCTATTTCGGCGGTGATCCACCGCCTGACCAGCGCGGCCGAATGGTCGCCTACAAGGCGCTGTGCGACCTGCTGTGGACGTTGTGGGGCGTGCTGCAACATGTCAACGGCAACCCCGCCGACGACTTCTGGGCCTACGCCGTCGGGCGCTTCGAGCGCTGCAAGACGTTGATGTCGACCTCGAGCTTCGACGCCCATGTTGCCGCGATCACGGGCTGAACCCAGACCGGTCAGCACTGTGCTTGCCTCGATATCGCCGACCCATCGCCACCACCGTTGCCGGCACGAAGAAGGCTCGGGCCGGTAGCGACACTTCGCTCCACGGCCGCTTGGCCAACGGCGAGCGGGATGCCATCATCCTGTACACGAAGAAGACGGCGATCAGGGCGTGCAACCCGATTGCCGCCCAGAAGAACCCCTTCGGTCCGGCCACGATCATCATTCCGGCGGCGGCGAACGGGCCGACCACCGCGCCGAGGCCGTACAAGGTGACCAGCTGTGAGGCTGCGGCATTGACGTGCTCGGGCTCGATCCAGTCGTTCGTGTAGGCCGCGGCGATCGAATACAGCGGGTAGCTGAAGCCACCGAGCACGGTGACCAGCAGCAACGCCATCAGGCTGCTGGACGGCCCGAGCAGCAGCAGCACAGCCGCGCCGATGGCGCCGACCGACGCAGCGCAGCCGACGGCGCGGCGGTCGATGTCGTCCGACGCCGCTGCGATCGGCCAATGAAACAACATGCCACCGATATTGGGGGCGGCGACGAACAGGCCGATGCGACCCGCAGACAAGCCGACACGCGTCGCGTAGATCGCCGCCATGCCGGTGAGCGCGCCATGGGCCACCCCAACCAGCAGACATGAACCAACGCCGGTCGGCACGACGTCGCCCAGTTCGCGCAGCGAGATGCGTTCGCGCTCGGTCACACTCGGCGCAACAGCCTCTCCCGACAGGGCAACAGGTGCCACAGCAAGTGAGGTGATGATGCTGGCGATGGCGAAGCCGGTGACGAGGCGGGCGTCCATGGCGAACAGCAGCACCTGGCCGATCCCGTACGCCCCGGAAGTGACCACCGCGTAGATCGCCAGCAAACGTCCGCGGTTCTCGTTCGTGGCCAAGTTGTTGAGCCACGATTCGGCGACGACGTACTGCCCGGCCAAGCACAGCCCGGTCGCGAAGCGCAGCGTTGCCCATGCCGGTGCGGATTGGGTGAGACCCACGGCCAGCATGGCTGCCGACAGCAGCGACGCCAGCGCCGCGTAGACGCGGATGTGGCCGACACGGCCCAGTGCAGCGAGAGCGACACGCGACCCGACGAGGAACCCACCGTAATACGACGCGCTGATCAGGCTGCTGACCACCGTCGGTAACTTGATCAGCTCGGAGCGCACCCCTAGCAACGTGCCGAACAGGCCGGCAGCGAGCAGCAGGAAGGCCAGACCGACGAACAGCCCCCACGTTGCCAGGGCGAGATCGCGTTTGAGAGACGGACCGTCGTCGTTACGTTCCATTGGAGGCCTAGCCTGCCATGCCGAGCGTTCCCCGTGGTTGGTGCTGGTATCGTCGAACGATGAGTTCCCCGTCGGCGACGAAGCTGACGCTCATCGGAGCCGGCAAGATTGGCCA
>JANNHY010000211.1:0-2708 GCA_031404635.1 Ilumatobacteraceae bacterium | reverse complement strand
TGGTCGGGGTGAGAGGATTTGAACCTCCGGCCTCCACGTCCCGAACGTGGCGCGCTAACCAAGCTGCGCTACACCCCGTGAGTGCCTCAGCAATCTATCCGACGGGGGCCGGTACTTCCTCAGGCGTTTCCCCCGGTGGCGCAGGCGGCTCGAGGATTGCCCTCGCGGCGCGCTTCAAGCTCAGTGGATTGAGTGGCTTGACCAGATACCCATCGGCAGCGCAACGCCTGGCCAGGTGGATGTCGGCTTGACGGTCGAGCAGCATCAGCACCGGCACGTGTGGCAGGGTGCCCGCACTTTCGTCGAGGCGCAGAGCCATGGTGATGGCCATCCCGCCCATCGAACCGATCTGCAGGTCGAGCACGGCCAGATCGGGAGTGCGTTCCTCGACGACATCGGAGACATCGCGGCCATTACGGCAGACAGTGAACGACACGTCGGAGCCGCCGAGCGCGGCGGTGATGTCGTCGAGAACGTAGTCGGCATCGGTTGCCACCAGGATGTGCACGGCCTCGACCCTACCGGCTCGCCTACGCAGGTACGGAGCCGGTGAACAGCAGCGAGCGGATCGTGTCGAGGCCGTCGAGGTCGTGCACGTCGCCGGCAAGCAGCGGCACCCATGTCGGTTGCCGACCGGTCTCGGCAACGAGCGGGGCGATGTGCTGGTGCTCGCCAACGGCGAGGGTGTGGAGCTCGACCTGATTGTCGTACAGGGCCGCATCTGCGGTGTTCCGTGGTCGCTGTCCTTCGGGCTCGCCGAAGTCGGGTGTCGCCCGGTTGACGATGACGGCCGCCACGCCGAGATCCTTGTCAAGCAGACGGTCGGAGAAGAAGCGGGCTTCATCGATCGTGTCGACGCGCGGCGAGGCGACCAGCACGAAGCAGGTGGTCTCACCGTGAAGAAGCTCGATCACGTCGTCAGCGCGCTTGCGGAATCCTGTCTCCATCCCGTCGAATGCTTGGAAGAAAGCGAGGGCGTCGGCCAGCACCTCGGTCCCGATCACCTTGCCGATCGATCGCAACAGGGGTTGAGCGGCGATGCTCAGCACCCGCAGACCGCGACGCGTCGGCAGCATCATCAACTTGAACACCGCGTGGTCGAGGAAGCGGGCCAATGTGCGCGGCGCGTCGAGGAAATCGAGGGCGTGGCGTGTAGGGGGTGTATCTACGATGACGACGTCGAAGCGACTGTCGAGGTGCAGGGCCAGCAGGCGCTCGGCTGCCATGTACTCCTGCGTGCCGCCGAGCGAGCCGGCGATATTGCGGTAGAACGCGTTGGTCAAGATGCGATCCGCCTGTTCGCGGTTGGCGGCGTGGGCCCTCACCAACCCGTCGAACGTCGTCGCCGTGTCGAGCATCAGGGCCCACAGTTCGCCTGAGCCGTCGACAGCAAGTTGAATCGGGTCGTTGGTCAATTCCCCTGGCACGCCCAAAGCATCCGCCAGCCGCTTGGCGGGGTCGATCGTGACGACCACACAGCGTCGTCCGTTGCGTGCCGCCTGCAGACCGAGCGCCGCCGCGGCGGTGGTCTTGCCGACCCCGCCGGAACCGCAGCAGACCACCACACCGGCCGTCGAGATCAGCTCATCGAGTTGGCTCATCGCGGCTCCCCGAGCCGTGCTGCCAACTGTGCGATGGAAGCGCTGTCGATTGCGGCCGACGCCACCAGCGGCAAGCGCAGCTGTTCGAGGGCGAGCTCATCGGCGAGCCGCTCCGATTCGCGCCGGTGGAGTTCGCGCCGAGCGTTGCGGAATTCTGCGGCGGCGCGCAATGCCGAGTCGGGCGCCGCCCGATCGACCGACAACATGTCACCCTCGTCGAACGCGTTGACGACGACAGGCCCGAGCCGCAGGCCACCATCTTGCCCGAGCGCGTGGGCGGTCTCGATGACCTCGTTGACCGGTGTGGTCTCCGGCAACGTCACGAGGATCACCTGGCTGCGCTGCGAATCGGACAACAGCGCGGCCACCTCGGCGGCCTGGCTGTGGATCGGGCCGCCACGCACCAACTTCAACAGGTTGGCCGGTGCCATCAAGAACGTGGTGGCGTGCCCGGCTGCCGGGCCGTCGACGACGATCAGGTCGTAGTCGCCGCTTTGTTCGAGCTGCTTGATCTTGCCGAGCACAACGATGTCGTCGATGCCAGGCGCGGCAGTGGCGACGATTTCTTACAATCGGCGAGGTTGGTCAGGTCATCGGGCTTGGCCGGACCATGACTTACAAACTCATCAGTTCCGGCGCTATCCCCAGCGTGAGACTCGCTGGGACGCGGTGCGTGCGCATTCCTGCCGAGGCCCTTCGGCGTTGGATCGAAGAGCAGGCCGCGCAGTCGGAGCAGTTCCATAGCCAGGGCCGACGTTGACCCCCGAAACGGAGACGTTCCCGGAGGCTCGAAAGGCTGCGGATCAGAGACAAGCTAGGAAACACACGGATTCCGGTTGCAGGCGAATGCTTCGCTTGCTCCGCCTGGCTGCTCGCGTCTACGATCGCGAAGGCCCGGACTCTGTGCGATGGCGATGGTTGCGCCGCAGGTACCGCACGGTCAAGTGGGGCGGGTGGGCTTGACCCTCTCGGACTTTGCTTCGAGGCTCGACAAGGCCAAACACGCCAAGCTCAGCAAGGGCGTTGGCGGCTACCGGGCGCGTTGCCCAGCGCATGACGACAAGGACCCGAGTTTCGCCGTGTGGGAAGGCTCCGACGGGTTCCTGC
>JANNHY010000210.1:0-20845 GCA_031404635.1 Ilumatobacteraceae bacterium | reverse complement strand
TACCCAAGGCTCCGGCGATCGTCTGGTTGTCGATGTCGCCCATATTGAGTAGTGAGAACCCGCGTTCCCACAGCGATGAAGCGAGATCACCAACGGTCGTTCCCGCAGGGGCTCGCGCCGTCGACAACTCTGCGTCGACCGTCACTGCGCCGGTCAGGCCCGAAACGTCCACCATCACTCCGGACGTGCACGCCAGGGGCGTGAACGAGTACCCGCTTCCTACAACTCGAACTCCCAATCCGGCGGCCGCTGCATCAGCTACCGCGAGCTGGAGTTCCTCGACATCGCGTGGCGCAACAATCCGGGCGGGACGACATGTCTGGTTGCCTGCCCAATTCGTCCACTGACTCGTCTCGTACTCGTTCACTACACTCACCTCCGCCGGTGTCGGCCAGTTCCCATTGGTCACTGCGCGGTGACGGCAGTGTAGATCTTGGTGGGGCTCTTGATAGCGAGGTTGAAGCGGCGTTGGCCGTTGATGAGACGACGCAGGTTACGCCGACGTCGGCACAACCTGCGGGCGTTCACCTTCGGTCATGTCCGCCAACTCGAAGCGGAGATCGGCAAGACGTTGGAACCCTCTTGGGGGTTCGGCGCCGGGCCAGGCGCCGAGCCGTTGGTGATCGATATCGATTCCACGATCTGCGAAGTCGACGGCAATCTCAAACACGGGGCCGAACCCGAGCCACGCGGTTCCGAACCCGAGCGATTCGGCTTGAGCGACGAACTCGGTGCGTTCGTCATTGCTGTCGCCTACGTCCAGTCGGAACTCGGCCGTCTACTCCGCGAATAGGCCACCGGGATCGATCGGAGCCGTAGGTCCCCGATGACGGTCGTGGATCCGTGTCGTGCTCCGTCACGAAACACTGACTGCGACACCGAGCTACCTCTTCGAACCCCCCTCGTGCCCACGAGCTCCGCCGCTTCACGATCGACCTGTGAGGGGCCGTCAGCTCCGACCCTTCGGGAGAAGCGCTTGCCGAGCGGCAACGAGCGCGTCGGGAAGAAGCTCGAGGATATGTGCGAGCGTGATCGACCGATCGGCGCTGGCGGCGACGAAGGCGCCGTCGATCGCTGCCAGCGCGAGCCGCGCCACCCGGTCGACGACGCGGCTGCGGGCGTTGTCGTCGCACGCGATGGCGATCTGTCGCCGGAGTCGCTTGAGGGCGAGTTCGCGGACGTGGCGCACGACGTCGCTGATCTCACCGTCGCCGTCTTGCGGAGGCTGTACGGCGAAGGCGATGACCAGGCGAAGGAAGTTGGGATGGCGGTCGAGCGCGTCGATGGCATCGAAGACGACCAGTCGTAGATGCTCGACCGCTGTACCGGATCGCCGGTCGTAGTCGGGGACGTCGGCGAAGAACCGGTCGACACCTCGCTGCATGACGGCGAGGAGCACGCCGTCCTTGGACCCGTAGTAGTGGTACACGGAACTGAGCGGCACGCCGGCTTCGTCGACGATTCGGTTGATTGTCGCCGCTTCGAATCCTTCGGTGGCCATCACTTGCTCGGCGGCGTCGAGCACGAGCTGGCGCGATTTCACTCCACGTCGGTTCGGCGTCACGAGTTCGCGCTGGTCGCTCATGCCCCCGAGGCTACTCGCCCCACGTGACAGTTTTGTAGTTGACATTCCAATCATAGTATTGTAATCTAGACTACAAAACTACGAAATGGAGAAAACATGAAGCCACTATCCCAATACCTCGAAGACCTCGCCGCTCGCGTCAAGGTGCTCGAGAAATCCGCGACCGCCACCTTCGAGGCGGACCGCACCAAACTCGAGCAGCGCCGCCACGAGATCGACGACGCCATCAAGACCGACGTCAGCGAGTTCGACTCCGCGGTGCGTGAGGCCGCGCAAGCGGGTCGCACGTGGTGGAACGACGCCAAGGCCTCGATGAAGCGTCCGCTCGACGAGGTCAGTGCCCGCGTCGAGAAACGCCAGTCGGAGCACGAGCTCCATCGGGCGCTGCGGGCCGCGGACGCGGCTGACGAAGACGCCGCCGCGGCCATCGAGGTTGCGGCCTACTTTCTGAACGTCGCCGAGTACGCCATCATCGACGCCACGCTCGCCCGCATGGCCGCCGACGACCTCGCCGCCGAGCCGGCCCCGACCGTCGGAGCGACGTCATGATGCGCCCCTACATCGGTAGCTGGAAGCGGCTCGCCATCCACGGTGCGGCCGCAGTGTTCTTCGGACTCGCTACGTTGGTGTGGCCGGGAATCACGCTGTGGAGCCTCGTGCTCCTGTGGGGTGCGTTTGCGTTCGTCGACGGCATCACCGCTGTGTCGGCCGCAATTGCCGACCGACTGCTCGTCCACCGAGGATGGGTCGCCTTCAGGGGCGTCACCGGCATCCTGGCCGGCGCCGTCACCTTCGTGTGGCCATCGATGACGGCGCTCGCTCTACTGGTGGTCATCGCGACCTGGTCGCTGATCATCGGAGGCTCCCGGATCGCATTCGCCATCTCGGCCCGCAAGCAGTTGCCGGGCGCCGGGATGATCGGTCTCGGCGGCGCCCTGGTCGCGCTGCTCGGCGTGCTGCTGCTAGCCGACCCCGGCGTCGGCGCCATCGGCATCACCTGGGCAATCGGGTGGTTCGCCTTCGTGTTCGGCGGCCTCGAGCTGTGGCTCGCGGCCGGTGTACGGAGCGAGACGCACGAACCGACGAGGCAGACCCGCATCCACACGTCGCGGCCCGGACAGGCCGTGAGCTGACCCAGCCGGAGTCGTCCCGCGCCGCTCGTCCACACGGGCGGCGCAGGACCGCGCTCATCTCGCCCAGAAAGAGGAGGAAACATGAAGAAGTACTCAGACTGTGCCGCTGATCCCGACGACGACAAGGTTCTCGTGCCGTTCGACCGGTCGCAGCTTGTCGTCCCCGTACCGAGGGCGGAGTCGTGACGATGGCGGCCGGCTTGTTGATCCTCAGGGTCGTCGTCGGTGCGCTGCTCGTCGGCCACGGCACGCAGAAGCTGTTCGGCTGGTTCGGCGGGCACGGCCCGCGCGCCACCGGCGCGTTCTTCGAGTTGCTCGGCTACCGGCCAGGCGTGCTGTTCGCCGTCATCGCGGGCCTGACCGAGGCAGGCGGCGGAATGATGCTGGCGGTGGGCTTGCTCACGCCGCTCGCCGGCGCCGCGGCCGTGGGCGTCATGCTCAACGCGGCATCGTCACTGCGCGGGCGGGGTCCGTGGGTGATCAACGGCGGCTGGGAGTACACGGTCGTCCTCGCCACGGTCGGTGCATCGATCGCCCTCATTGGTCCCGGGTCGGTCTCAGCCGATCACGCGCTCGGGCTCGACTGGTCGACGGCATGGGGCATCGGCGGCGTGGCGATCGGCGTGATCGCCGCGATCGCGACGCTTGTCCTGCGACGGCCGATACCCGCGCAGCCCGACGCAACGTCGCCGGACGAACCACTCGGAGAGGCCGCGTAGATGGGCCGGATCCACATGCACAAGGCAGCGGCGGCCATGCGGACCCACCACCCGGTCGTCATCGAGCACGCCGCGCGCCGCGCCGCAAGTGGGCAGCTACGCATCGCCGATTCGATTACGGCGTTCGCAGGTTCGATGCCGTTTGTCTATCTCCACGCCGTCTTGTTCGCCGGCTGGATGCTCTTCGTCGAATCCGATCCCTGGCCGAGGCTGACCCTCATCGTGTCGCTAGAAGCGATCTTCCTCTCGACGTTCGTAATGATCGGCCAGAACCGTCAAGCCGAGTTCCAGCGCGCCAAGGCAGACCATGACTTCACAACCGGGGCGCAGGAACTTCGCTCGAATACGGAGCTCACGCGCGCGATCCACACGCTGACGGCCGAGATCCACCGGCACGTCATCGGCGACGCGACCGAACGCGAGTAGGAATCGGCAGCCGGACGCGCAGCGCCTGCCGGTCGGACTCGAACAGCAGCGGCGGTGACATGGCGACGCTTTCACCGTCAATCCCGACCGCGACGCTTTTCGCCGAATCGACCCGGAACCTCGGAGTCGACCACTCCTCGACGCCGTGTGGCGGCGGTCCCGCGACGATGATGACGCCGAGCACCCCATGATCGAGCGTTCCCCTCGTTCCGAGCCGGGGCCGAGGGTCGAAGGTGTAGGAGTTGTTCGAAACGAGGAGGAGCAGGGCGCTGTCGTGCGCGGTTTCGTCTCGCCCTGCGAAGCGGAGGTCGAACCGCTCGGCGCGCGGCCCGACCAGCTGGGGAAGCATGTTGATCGCCGTGCGCACCTTGTGGTCGCGGTAGGCGGGCGACTCCACGACTGCGCCATAGACACCCAACGCTACGTTGTTGACGAAGACGCGCCCGTTGACGCGTGCGAGGTCGATGCGTCGCTCGGCTCCATCGTCGAAGAGGTCGAGCGCGGCGACGACGTCGTTGCGGTCGATCCCGAGATCGAACGCGAAGTGGTTGCGTGTCCCGGCGGGAACGCACACGAACGGTACGTCGTGCGCCGCCGCGACAGCCGCAACCGTGGCTTGCGAGCCGTCGCCGCCGGCCATGCCGACAGCGTCAGCGCCGTTGCGTATGGCGGTCCCGGCCAATGCGGCGAGGTCGTCGCCCGGTTCGAGAACGATCGGCTCGATACCGCGTTTCGCGCACTGCGCGATCAAGTCGAAGCGAGCGGCCTTTCCGCCACCCGAGCGCGGGTTGATGATGAGTGCAGGCATGACCGAACGAGTCATTCGCCCTGGGGCGTGTCGCCCAAGGGGTCGCGCCGGGCGTGCTCCGCAACGGCGCGCTTGAGCTCTTTGCCGAGATGGTCGAGTCGATCGGCTTCCGGTGGCTCGACCGCGGCGCTGATCGCCGCGATGACGGAGCCGTCGCGTGCGAACAGGGGCGTGGCCACGACGAACGCGTCCGCCAAGGTCGCCCCGCGATTGAACGCCAGTCCCGTCGCGCGTATCTCGGGAAGCTCGGCGAGGAACCGTCGAACGTCGGCGGCCCGCTCGGGTCCGGCGAGATCGAGGAGGCGATACATCTCGTTGTCGGGGAGGTTGGCGAGCAGAGTCTTGCCGGCGGCACTCGTGTAGAGGGGGCGGCGGGCGTGCGTGCGGGCGACATAGGTGAGGGCGGGTGACTCCTGACCGACGTGGTCGACGAAGACGATTGCGTCCCCGACGAGCACCCCGACGAGAACGTTGCAGCCGAGGACCCTGTTCAGCTCGACGACGAACCGGTGGTCGAGGGAGAGGGCGGCGAGCCTGTTCGATCTGGCGGCGAGGATGAACGGTCCCGGGCCGAGGTGGAAGCGGCCGTCGTCCTCCACGAGGTAGCCGCGGGCCAGCAGACCGTTGGTCAGCTCCTGCACGGAGCTCTTCGCGGCGTCGAGGGCGTTGGCGAGCTTCGCCAGCGTCACGCCCTGCGGGGCGAGCGACACCGTTTCGAGGATCGCCGTCACCCGGTCGACGGTGCGGTGCGGACGGGCTGGCATGCGATTTGCGCTCCCTTTCGAGGTCGGAAGATTTCCTCTTGCCTTCCGGTGGTCCTTACCCTATAGTACTGATATCCGGATTTAAATACAGATATCCGTACACAATGGAGGTTCAGAAAATATGTCAACCACTGTCACTCCCGGAATTGCGACGACGCTGACCGGAGCACCCCTACCGCTGATCGCGCTGCCCCAGGACCGCATCCTGACCGTCAACGCCGGCGACATCCCCGCGCTCAAGGACATCGTCGTCCCCGGAGTCCACGTCCAGCCGCTGCGCCTCGACCCGGCCCGGGGCGAGATCGTGATGCTGGTGTCGATGGCACCCGGAGTCGAGCTGCCGATCCACTACCACACCGGTCCGGCCGAGGTGTACACGCTGTCGGGCCGCTGGGAGTACCGCGAGTACCCCGACCAGCCGCAGACGGCCGGCTCCTATCTCTACGAGCCCTGCGGTTCCGTGCACACGTTCTTCACCCCCGCCGACAACACCGAGGACACGGTCGTTGTGTGGTGGATGCAGGGAGCGCAGGTCAGCTTCAACGAGGACGGCTCGTTCCACTCACTGACGGATGCTGTCACGATTCAGTACCTCGCAGACGCGGCCGCCGCGGAGCAGGGCACGGGCCCCGTCGGCTACATCCACGGTGGCACCGCCGCCGTGACCGAGTCGTAGTCGCGCAAAGGGAGCGGTCATGGCACTCGCTTTCAACGGCGTCCGGGTCCTCGAGCTCGGCCAGATCTATAACGGTCCCTACTGCGGGCTACTGCTCGCCCAACTCGGCGCCGACGTCATCAAGGTCGAGCCTCCGGGCGGTGAGCCGCTGCGGTTCCGTTCGCACATGCCGGTCGAGACGCACGAGTTCGTGATGCTCAACTCGAACAAGCGCAGCGTCGTGCTCGACCTGAAGACCGACGGCGGTCGCGAGGCGCTACTCGACCTCGTCGACACTGCCGACGTGCTCATCGAGAACTTCGCACCGGGCACGATGGATCGCCTCCAGCTCGCGCCGGCGCAGCTCCTCGAGCACAACCCGCGTCTGATCGTCGCGTCGGGCAAGGGCTACGGGTCCACGGGTCCCTATGCTTCGATGTCGGCGATGGACATCACCGTGCAGGCGATGTCGGGCGCGGCGTCGGTCACCGGTGATGCCGACGGGCCACCGACGAAGTCGGGCGCCGCGTTCGTCGACTTCTCCGGCGGCATCCACCTGTTCGGCGCGATCTGCGCCGCGCTCTTCCAGCGCCAGCAGACGGGACGGGGGCAGGTCGTCGAGGTGTCGATGCACGACACCATTTACCCGATGCTCGCATCGAGCCTCGGTGGCATCCACAACAACCCAGATCGTGAACTGCCCGAGCGCACCGGGAACCGGCACTCGGGGATGGCCGTCGCGCCGTACAACATCTATCCCGCGAGCGACGGCTGGCTCGCCATCATCTGCATCTCCGAGCGGCACTGGCGCGGCGTGGCAACCGGCCTCGGCCGCCCGGATCTCGTTGACGACCCCCGGTTCATCACCGAAAGGGACCGGGTCGACAACATCGATGCGGTCGACGACGAGGTGTCGTCCTGCACCAGAAGTCGCACCCGTGCGGAGCTGTTCCGCGACCTGCAGGCCGCCGGGGTTCCGTGCGCACCGGTCAAGTCGATCCGCGAGGTCGACACCGACGAGCACCTCATCCAGCGCGGCATGATCCAGTTCGTCGAACACCCGGCACGGGGACGGGTGCCGGTGGCCGGCTGTCCCTTGCGGCTCAGCGACTCGCCGGTCGGGCAGATGCGGCCCGCGCCGTTGCTGGGCCAATCGACACAGGAGGTCCTCGCCGACGTCCATGATCGTGAGGAGCGCCTGCATGTCGTTCACGCCTGAACCCGGCACCGCGCTCGCTGCATACTACGCGGCGACCGTTCCCCGCGTCGGTGCTGTCCTGGCGCGTCGCCGCCTGGGAACCCTCGACGCGACGACGATCGGCCGTTACGCGATGACGATCGGCGCCACCGACCCGATCCACTACGACCGGGCGACGGCCCGGCTCGCCGGCTACGCGGACGTCGTAGCCTCACCCAACCTCCTCGCCGCCGTCGTCGAATGGGGCGTCGGCACGCCGGAGAGCGAGCTGCAACCCGACGGCACCCCCGCCGACGGTGACATGCCCCTCGGCGACGGCCTCGGCCTTCGCGTGATGGGTGCCGGCGAGGAGATGGAGTTGGTCAACCCCTTGACCGCAGGCATGGAGCTCGTCCTCGAAACCACGCTCGACGCGGTGTCACCCAAGGACACGCGATCCGGCCCCTGCGTCTTCGTCACCACGAGCCACACCTTCATGGCGGCCGACGGCGCCGTACTCAACCGCAATCGGCGCACCGTCGTGCTGCGCGATCCAGTGGAGGAGAACTGATGTCCACCCTCTTCGAGGTGGGAGACATGCTCCCGCCACTCACACATTCCGTCACTCCGTTCCAGTTGTTCCGCTACAGCGCCGTTACCTGGAACCCGCACCGCATTCATTTCGACTCGCAGCACGCGCGCGACGAGGGCCACGCCGGTCTCGCGCTGCACTCCCACCTCCGGGCAGCGCTCGCCCTCCGCGCGGTGACGGAGGGGCTCGGGCCGGAATGGCGTATCGCCACCGTCGCGTATCGCCTCCGCCGACCGATGTACGCGCCGGTCGCGCTGACCTACACAGCGCGCGTAACTGCCGTCGACGACGACGACGATCGGTTGACCCTCGAGCTCATCGAGGAGAACCCGTCGGGTGAGGTCGGCTTCGAAGGGACCGTGACGGTGACCAAGGCGGACATCGTCGGAAGCTCGCGGCTGCTGTCGGTCGCAGGAGCGACGTCATGAGCGCGGCGGCCGACCGGGAGCGGCGTCCCGTTCGCATCGGGAACTGCTCCGGGTTCTACGGCGACCGCGCGTCGGCGATGGCCGACATGGCGTCGGCCGGCGGTATCGACGTGCTCACCGGCGACTACCTCGCCGAGGTCACGATGCTCATCCTCGGCAAGGCGCGCGCCAAGGATCCCACAAAGGGATACGCCGCCAGTTTCCTCCACCACCTCGACGCGGCCCTCGAGCACCTCGTAACGAACCGGATCCGGCTTGTCGTCAACGCCGGCGGACTCAACCCCGCCGGCCTTGTCTGTGCAACCCGTGAGCTCGCTGCCCGCCGCGGCTTCGAGGTGCGCGTCGCCCACATCGACGGTGACGATGTCTTCGACCGCCTCGACGCGTTTCCGCAAGCCGGTCACACGCTGCAGCATCTCACTGGCGGCGAGCCGCTGTCGTCCTGGCCTCACCGGCCGCTGACCGCCAACGCATACCTCGGCGGCTTCGGCATCGCCCGCGCCCTCGAGCACGGCGCCGACATCGTCATCACCGGCCGTGTCGCCGACGCATCGCTGGTCGTCGGTGCCGCGGCGTGGTGGTGGGGATGGACCGCCGGCGACCACGACGCGCTCGCCGGGGCGGTGTGCGCCGGCCATGTAATCGAGTGCGGCGCGCAGGCGACCGGCGGCAACTTCTCCGGCTTCCGCAACGTCGCCGACCTCGACGATCCCGGGTTCCCCATCGCCGAGATCGCTGCGGACGGCTCGTCGGTGATCACCAAGCACGCGGGGACCGGCGGTGCAGTCACCGAGGACACCGTCAAAGCGCAGCTTCTCTACGAGATCGGCGAACCGGCCTACCTCAACCCCGACGTGGTCGCCCACCTTGACACCGCCGAGGTGACCGACATCGGCGATGATCGCGTCGAGATCCGCGGCGTGCGCGGCTCGGCGCCGCCGCCGACGACCAAGGTCGCGATCACTGCGGTCGGCGGATGGCAGAACAGCATGCTCCTCGCCCTGACCGGTCGCGACGTCGACGCAAAGGCCGCGCTCGTGGAGCGCTCGGTCCGGCGCTACGCCGTATCCGTCGACGGCATCGACGCCATCGCCGTCCAGCGCATCGGACGGGCCCAGAGCGACCCCGACACCCAGAACGCCGGCACCGAGCTGCTGCGGATCGCGGTGCAGGGCACCGAAGCAGCTGCGGGGCGAAGATTCTCGTCGCGGCTGGTCGAGCTGGCCCTCTCCAGCTACCCCGGGCTGTATGCCCTCGACCCCCCGCAGCCCGGGTCGGCGTTTGGCGTGTACTGGCCGGCGCTGCTCGATCAAACGGTGCTCGACCACACCGTGTATCACCACGACGGCACCACCGAAGTGATCGCGACGGCGCCGCCCACGGGCCGCACCGCGAGCGCATCGCCGGTGCCACCGTCGCCGACGGCGCGCCCCGTGTGGACCGACGAGCTCGTCGAGGTCGCCTTGAGCGACATCGTGCACGCCCGCTCGGGCGACAAGGGCGGTGACGCCAACGTCGGCGTCTGGGTCCGCGATCGCCACGCGTGGGAATGGCTCGAGTCGACCTTGACCGTCGACGAGCTCCGGCGACTGCTCCCCGAGACGCGCGACCTACCAGTCGAGCGCTACGAGCTCGCGAACCTCGGCGCCGTCAACTTCGTGATCCGCGGGCTCCTGGGCGCGGGCGCCACGTCCAGCTTGCGGCTCGACGCGCAGGCCAAAGCCCTCGGGGAATGGCTGCGCGCCCGCACCATCAAGGTTCCACGCGTGCTCGTCGAGCCGCCTGACATCGGAGAGGGATTATGAAGAACTCCAACCTGCTCGATCGCGACGACCCACCCGTCCTCGGCGCCAACCCTCTCGTCGGCCTGACTGGCACGCAGGTGGCCGCCGCCGTCGCCCGGTTCGCACGCCACGTCGCCGTCGATCCGGCGCTGGTGCTCGCGTCGGGTCTTCGAGCTGGCGCCGATCTCGCAGATGTGGCGATCGGCCACAGCAGCGTGCAGCCGGCCGAGGGCGACAAGCGCTTCGCGCACCCGGCGTGGGCACACAACCCGATCTACCGCCGGCTCGTGCAGGCTTACCTGGTCGACGCGACCGCCGCCATGCGACTGGTCGACGAGGTCGACCTCGACCACAAGAGCCGCGAACGAGCCCGGTTCGCGCTGACGTTGCTTGTCGAGGCGCTGGCTCCGACGAACACGCTGGCCGGCAACCCGAGCGCGCTGGCGAAGGCCGTCGAGACGCGCGGTCGCAGCGTGCTCACGGGCCTGCGCCACCTGGCCGGCGACATCCGCCGCAACGGCGGCATGCCGTCGACGGTCGATACCCGTCCCTTCCGCGTCGGCGACAACATCGCCACCACAGCCGGTCATGTCGTGCATCGCACCGACGTCTTCGAGCTGATCCAGTACGAGGCGCAGACCGAGACAGTGGCGGCCCGACCGCTGGTGGCCATCCCGCCGCAGATCAACAAGTACTACATCACCGACCTCGCACCGGGCCGTAGCCTCGTCGAGCACATGGTGAGAGCCGGATTTCCGTACTTCGCGGTGAGCTGGCGGAATCCGACGGCCGCGCACCGCGATTGGAACCTCGACACCTACGTCGCCGCGTGCAAGGAGGCGATCGAGGTCGCGTGCGAGATCACCGGCGCCGACGGCGCCGACGTCGCGGGAATCTGCGCCGGCGGCATCACGATGGGGTGCCTCCTCGGCCATCTCGCCGCAACCGGCGACGACCTCGTCACCTCGGCGACGTTCATGGTCACCGGTCTCGACACGTCAGTCGAGTCGGCGACCAGCGTGCTCGCCTCGCACGCGGCGGGGGAGGCGGCGCGGTCGCGGTCACAGCGCACCGGCTATCTCGACGGCGCCGACATGGCACGGGTGTTCGCATGGCTGCGGCCCAACGACCTGGTGTGGAACTACTGGGTAAACAACTACCTGCTCGGCCAGAACCCGCCGCCGTTCGACATCCTCTTCTGGAACGCCGACACGACCAGGCTCCCCGCCGGTCTCCACTCGGACTTCCTCGACCTGTTCATCTCCAACGGCCTGGCCGAGGGGACGATGACCGTGCTCGGCGCACCGGCCGACCTGCAGGCGGTCGACGTCGACACGTACGTGGTCGCGGGGTCGACCGACCACATCGTCCCGTGGCGAGCGGCGTACCGCACGACGCAACTCACGGGCGGCGAGACCGACTTCGTGCTGAGCTCGAGCGGCCACATCCAGGCCATGGTCAACCCCCCCGGAAACCCGAAGTCGTCGTACCGCACCGCTAACGGAACGCCCCCGGCCGACCCGGACGAGTGGCTGGCGACGACCGACGAGCACCGCGGCACCTGGTGGGACCACTGGGTGGCGTGGCTGCAGAAGCGTTCGAGCGGCGAGCGGCCGGCGCCGACTTCATGCGGCAGCGCGTCGCACCCGCCGCTTGAACCCGCGCCCGGCCGCTACGTCCACCTGGCATGACCGCCTCATCCGGTGGGCGGCTCCTCACGTTCGCCCGGGTCGACGTCCACCTGCTGCGCGTCTCGATGCGAGGCGAGGGCCGTCCACTGCTGCTGGTGATGGGCTTGGGCGGCAACATCGAGATGTGGCGCCCGCTCGAGGACGCCCTCGTCCAACACGGCGTCCAGACGATCGCCTACGACGCGCCAGGCGACTCGTGCTCGCCTCGACGTCGGTCGGCCTGGGCGGTGTGCCCGGCCACCCGCTCGCGCTCGCGCTGCTCGCGACACCGCTGCGCTACTACTCACCCTCGTTCTTCCGCCGCACCGCGAGGCTGCTGTACGGCCCGCTCGACGCGGATGGCGACGGTGAGCTGCTGCGAGCGCAGGTGAGCGCGCGCCGAGCCCGACCGCCGACGATGTGGGGATACGCGGGCCAGCTCACCGCGGCAGCAGGCTGGACGAGCCTCCCCTGGCTGCACCGGATCCGCACGCGTGTGCTGGTCCTCTCGGGCGACGCCGACCCGATTGTCCCGCTGGTGAACGCGCGCATCCTCGCGGCGCGCCTCCCCCACGCCGAACTGGAGATCGGGCGCGGTGCTGGACACCTGCTGCTCATGCAGCGCGCGCCAGAGATCGCGGCGCGCATCGCGGAGTTTCTCGCCGCGGAGTGACGTTGACGGATCTTGAGCCGGTGCTCAGTTCGAGAGCACGGAGTGTCGATAAGAGGGTGTGACCCCACGTGAGCACGATCTGAGCTCTCGGGCGGTTGCGCGGACCGTGGCTGCGATGTACGCGGGCGGGGGACTCGTTGGTCTCACGGAGAGTGTGATCCCGGGCGGGCCGTCTTTCGCGGTCGGGCCGAGCTGGGCAGCGCTGGCAATCGGCGGGTTGCTGGCTACCGTCGGGCCCCGACTTTCGAGGTCGGCTCTCGCTCTTTTCGGTCCCGTCGGCTTGGTTCTCATCGCGTTCACCCTCGCCACGAGAGAAGGGTCTGGCGACGGAGCGCTGCTCTACACGTGGCCGGTGCTCTGGACCTCGTATTTCTACGGCCGCAAGGGAACGGCCTTCATCGTTGTCTTGGTTGGTGTTGCTCACGCAGCTGTCGTATTCTCGTACCCAGACGATCTGGCCTACGTCGACAGATGGCTCGACGTCGTGGTCGCCGCCACCGTGGTTGCGGTCGCAGTCCAGATCCTCGTGCGTCGAGCTGACCAACTCGTCGCGCGGCTGGAACGCAGCGAGGAGAGGTTCCGAGAGCTCGCCGACGGCACTCCCGACATCTTCTTCCAGTTCTCGCGCGTGCCGGAGCCGCATTTCGAATACCTGAGCCCGTCGTTCGAGCGCATCACCGGCATTCCCGTCGCGACCGTCCAAGCCGACTTCCAGGCCTTTGCCGCCGGGCTAGACGCCGCAGGTCGGGGCGTCCTGGCCGCGGTGGTTGCCGACCGGAGCTTCCAACCTCATGTTGATCTCGCCTTCCGGCGAAAGGACGGCACCATTGGCGTGTTCGATCTGCACGTCGTCGAGAGCGCGGATGGCGCGCAAGGCGTCGGTCGCGACGTCACCGAGATCCGCGCCCTGCAAACGCGACTGGCCGAACAGGCCACACGCGACCCGCTCACCGGGCTGGCCAACCGGCGCCTCCTCGACGAGCTTCTCGACCGGGCCCTCCGCCGCGCCAACCGGTCAGGCACACCGCTCACGGTCGCGTTCCTCGACCTCGACGGGTTCAAGTCGGTCAACGACACCCACGGGCACGATGCAGGTGACGCCGTGCTCCGCGCCACGGCAGCCCGGCTCCAGACAGCTGTACGTGATGCGGATGTCGTCGCTCGCTACGGCGGCGACGAATTCGTCGTTGTCCACGAAGGCGCAGACGGCAGCGCGGCCCGCAGTCTCGTCGAGCGGATCCACAACGCGCTCAGCGCCCCCATAGAAGTCGGCGGCGGTGTCACTGTGCGCTGCGGCGCGAGCGTCGGGATCGCCGATACGGGAAGCACCGAACCGAACGCGTCTGCGCTCATCGGCGCCGCCGACCGCGCGATGCTCGAAGTCAAGAGGCGACACGCCCTGTCACCCCGACATGACGTGCGACCCGACGCCGAACGCGCCGTCGAGTGAGACCGGGGCGAAGACGTTCTACATGCCGTCCGCCGACTACATCTGGCCTCATACCATGAACAGAGAAGCCGTGAGGTACGAAAAGGACTGATCAATGGCGCCAAGCACGCTCGTTGCCCTTCATCTCGATGCAATGCAGAAAGTGCTGGAGCGGTTTCTGTGGTGCCGGATATGCTGGCATACATGCAGCGGACAACGGTCAAACTTTCCGACGATCTCGACGCGCGACTGCGCCATGAAGCGGAACGTCGCGGCGTCACGGTGTCCGAGCTCACCCGCGAAGCAATCGAGACACTGCTCGACGCGCCGCGAGGCAGGCGCAGACTGCTTGGCGCTGGTGCGGGGGCAAGCGGGCGGGCCGACATCTCCGAGCGGATCGAGCAGATCCTGGCCAGCGAGGTCAGCTCATCGCGCTGATCGTCGACGCCGGTCCTCTGTACGCCTACGTCGACCGAGACGACCGACATCATCGTGTAAGCCTCGAGTTGCTCGAGACGCACCCCGGGCCGCTGATCGTGCCGACCCTCGTCGTGACCGAGGTGGTCTACCTGCTGGGCACCAGACTGGGCGTCGACGCCGAGGTCCGCTTCCTCGGTGATCTCGCCGCCGGCAACCTGATCACCGAGCCGGTTGCGGCGCCCGACTGGATGCGCATCGCGGAACTGGTCGCGCAGTATCGCGACCTTCCGCTCGGAACGGTCGACGCATCGGTCATTGCTGCAGCAGAGCGTTTGGGCGTGAGCGACGTCGCAACGATCGATCGCCGTCACTTCACTGTCGTGCAGTCGAAGATCGGCGGATTGAACCTGGTCCCCTGACACCGTGCCGGCGCTCGGGTGAGGGCATGATCGGGTTCGGTCGTAGTCGGGCGGCGAGGACGAACGCGGCGGCGGACACTCCCGCGGTGAGGAGCACGATCTCGAGCAGGTCGTAGTTGCCGTGTAGTTGCCAGATCCATGCGGCCAGCAGCGGTGAGCCGGCTTGGGAGAGGTAGACGGGGAACATCAGCGCGCCCTGGAGGGCGCCGTATCCGGCGCGGCCGAGGAACTCGGGTGCGGCGGTGGCTTGGACGATGGTCTTGATGCCCATCCCGGTGCCGAAGGCGACAGCGAACACGAAAACGAGCGGTGAATGGGGTTGGAGGGTGATCAGGATGGCCACGGCCAGCACCGGAAACAGGGTGCCGATCAACCCGGCCGCGGTGAGGCTGATGAAGCGTTCGAGGGTCAGGACGGCGATTCGGCCGGCGAGCTGGGCGGGACCGATGCAGGCGTATGCGGCGACCGCCTCGGTGGTGGTATATCCGCCTTCGCGCAGCATCGGGACGAGGTTGAACACCAGCGTGGTGAACATGAACGCGAAGCTGACGAAGCTGAGCGCGAGCAGCCAGAACACCGGGTGGACGAGCGCCGGGCGGATCGATGGCGTCGTGGTCGTCCGGTCGCGGATCTTGCGCGTCGGGCCTGACGTTTCGCGGTCGCGGAGGAGCAGGTAGGGGATGCCGGCGACGAACGGCAGTTGGATCACCGCCAACGCCTTCAGCGCGTTTCGCCATCCGTGGGTGTCGACGAGGAACTGGGTCAGTGGGACGAATACGGTGCTGGCCAGTCCGCCGAACAGCGTGATGACGATGATCGCCTTGCGGTAGTCGGCGCCGAGCATCCGGGCGACAACGGCGAACGCGGCGTCGTAGAGCGTCATCGCCGAGACGATGCCGATCCCGACGCTGATCGCGTACAGCTGCCACAGCTCCGAAACGTGTGCCCACCCGAACAGCAGCGCCGCGCCGGCGAACGCGGCGGAGGTCATCATCCGCCGCCCGCCGTAGCGGTCGACCCAGCGACCACGGGCGTAGGAGCACAGACCGGTGACCGCAAGCACGACGGAGAGGGCACCGTCGATCTGTGTCTTGGTCCAGCCGAACTCGGCGGCCATCGGGTCCCTGAGCGACACGAAGACGTAGTAGAAGCTGCCCCACGCGACGATCTGAGCGATACCGAGGGCCGACACCAACGGATATGGAGACCGGCTCGTCGCCGGTGTGGTGTCCGGTCGGGGGCTCATCAGCCGCAGCAGACGGCAGGGACCGGCGGCACGGTGACCGGATCGCGGGCGTTCCCTGGCCCCGCCGGGTGGTCGGTCGCTTGGTGGTCGCCGATGCCGGGGCCGTGGCAGACGCCGGTCTCGGGAAGCACCAGCCGCGTGTCGCGCGCTGCCTCCCAATCCCCGGCGAGCGCGGCCACGACCGAACGGACCTGTTCGTAGCCGGTGATCATGAGGAACGTCGGTGCACGCCCGTAGCTCTTCATCCCGACGATGTAGACGTCCGGCTCGGGATGGCTCAGTTCGCGCTCGCCGTGGGGTGGCACGGTGCCGCAGCTGTGCTCGTTGGGATCGATCAGCGGACCGAGCTGGCGCGACGACTCGAGCCAGGGGTGCAGGTCGAGGCGGAGCTCGGACAGTGCGCTGAAGTCGGGGCGGAAGCCGGTGGCGACTATCACCTCGTCGACCTCGACCGTTTCGTCACCGCGGTCGGTGTCGCCTGTCACTGCGACCACGCCGTTGCCGATCTTGAATGCGTTGACGCGGAACGGCGCAACGAGCTGGACGCCACCGGCGTCGACGGCGGCCTTGGCTCGTTCGCCGAGCGCGCCACGGCTCGCCAGCTGGTCGTCGTCGAGACCGCCGAACGTCCGCTCGGTCGGTCTCGAACGCATCGCCCACATGATCTCCGTGGACGGTTCCTCGTGTTGGAGGCGGGTCAGGCCGAGGATCGAGTCCATGGCCGAGTGCCCGGAGCCGATCACCATCACCCGGCGACCGGCGAAGCAGTCCCGCTGAGTGCCAGACACGTCGGGAATGCCGTAACTGATCCGGGCTGCGGCGGCATGCTCACCGCGCGCCGGGACACCGCTGGCGCCGGCCGGGTTCGGTCGGTCCCAGGTGCCGGACGCGTCGATGATGGCGCGGGCGAGGTGGCTGTTCTCGTTCCCGTCGGCGCCGACGGTGACGATCTCGAACGGTCGCTGTTCGCGTCCTTCCGATGGGACCCGGTCCATGCCCTGACGGGTGACGGAGACCACGCGGGCACCGAGTCGCAGATGGGGAGCGATCGCCGGGTGGGCGGCCAGGGGAGCAAGGTAGTCGTCGATCAGCTCGCGGCCAGTGGGATCGTGGTCGGGATCAGGGATCGACCAACCGGTCGCTTCGAGCAGCTGGCGTGCCCCGTCGTCGACGACGTAGCGCCACGGCGAGAAGAACGTGACGTGGCCCCACTCGCCGACGGCCGCGCCAGGAGTGGTGCCTCGCTCGAACACCATAAAGGCGTGGTCGCGCAGCGCGAGTTGGGCGGCGGCGGCGAGGCCAACCGGGCCGGCGCCGATGATCGCCACGGGAAGGGATTCAAGGGTGGGTGTGGACGTGCTCATGACGGTGTTCCTTGACATCGGGACGATCGATAGGGCTTCAGTCGCGGATCTTCTGGCGTGGCTTCGAAGGCTGTTTCGCGATTGCCGGCGCTGACGTCACGCCTTTGCAGCAGGTCTCCTGCAGGTAGGCCATCAACGCATCCATGCACTCGAAGTTGACCGAGTAGATCAACGACCGGCCCTCGCGGCGCTGCTTGACCATCTCGGCTGCCTGCATGTGCGTCAGGTGGAACGACAACGACGACGCGGGGAACCCAAGTTGTCCGGCGATCGCTCCCGCGCTCAACCCGTCCTCGCCGGCCTGCACCAGAAGGCGGTGCACCTGCAGACGCGACTCGTGCGCCAACGCGCTCAGCGCCATCACCGCCCAGTCCGCGAACTCATCAGCCATCTTTCGACCTTTCCAGTATTATCGAATCATCGTAGACGGCAACGCAGGGCCAGTCAACGACATTTCCGGAAATATCGAATGATCTCTTCGGTTGCCACAGGATGACAGCCCTTGCCCCGCTGTGCCCATCGCCCTCTGGCGCTACCGGCCGGTGGTGGCGACACCGCGCGCTGGAGTCGTTACGCGTTCATGATCGGGGTTCATCAGACACGTGCTTGGTGCAACTCACGATCGCGACGTCGGTGTGTGGGAACCGGATGTCATCGATCGCAGTCGTCGTGAGCACATTCGCCATGGGGCTGGCCAGAGCCTGTTGCATTGTCTGGCGGAGGTTCTCACGACCCAGCACCCGTCGCCCCCAGCACCGGCATCGGGTCAGTCGGCGGTCGCCATTGCTGCTCTGGCGATCGGGCTCTCCAGCCGGAACCCCTTCCACGCGGTGTAGACGCCAAGCGACAGCTCCCATGCGGCCTCCGGCAGTGTCATCAGGCCAGAAGGTCCCTCACCGTTCTTGAACGCTCCGCACAGGATCAGCACGTGGGAAAGGATCAGCACGGGGCCGCCGATGAGACCCAGCATCGCCATCCGGCGTGGCACGAGTTCCGATCGGTACATCAAGTAGCCCAGCATCAAGCCGTTCCCGATTCCTGCAACGAGTCCGGGTCCCCACTGGAACGCCCATTGGTAGGTACTCGCCAGCGAATTGCCGGTGACGCCCAGGGCCGTGGCGTCGGCGCCAGTAGCTGACTTCAAGATGTCCGCCACGTTCACCACCGAGATGATGCTCATGATGCCGATCGCGGCGAAAACCGACTCCATGATGCGAGCTGAGACGTATCCGAGGGAGATGGTTTCGCTCTGTCGTCTGACGAGCGAGTAGATGACGACTGCGGTTCCTATCTGGGTCACGATCAGCCCGAACTCGAGGACAGCGCCGAGCTTGAGGCTTGCGGTCGACGCGTCTCCAGGGACGAAGCGTATGTCGGTCCAGCTTGCGCCGAGTCCGTTAATGAAGAGCAGCCGGGCCGGGATGCTCGTTACGAATGTACCGATGAACAACCAGCCGAAGATGCGTCCAGTTCGCTGAACATCCAACAGAAATCCCCTTCTCGCACGCCGCCCAACCCCCTTGGGTGGCCACCATGGAGATTAGCTTGCAATCCCAGTCCGTCCCAGAGCGTCGTTACACGGGCGAACTTGTGCGGGCTACCAACCTGAGTGGAAGCGTCAATGCTTGCTCGGAGGAGTGTCTCGGCGCCGACTCCGTGAGATGCGCACGGTCCTCATCGTGCCCCTTAGAGAAGGCGGTGCTCGCGGGCGGCTTGCACGGCGGCGCGCCGGCTGGTGACAGCGAGCTTGCGGTAGATCGCGTTGCACTGGGTCTTCACGGTGTTCGGCGACACGTAGAGCTCCCGTGCGATCTCAGGGAGCGAGAGCGTGGACGGCAGATAGCGGAGCACGGCCATCTCTCGCTGGGACAGTTGCTTCACCAGGCCTGCGGTCGGGGCGGGCCGTGATCGGGGGACCCGGTGCCTGCCAGCCACTCGCTCCAGGAGTGGAAGGGTGATGCCGGGGTCGGCGCAGCGCTCGATCATCTGTTGGGCCTCGTCGAGCAGCTCGCGTCCGCGCTCCGCTTCTTCCCGCCGCAGTACGTCGCCGGCGAGGGCCAGCACGAACACCAGCCCCAGCATCGTGGTCGCCCGGTGGGCGAGCACAACGGCGTGCTCGGCGTCGGCAATGGCTGTCCCGTCGGGTGGACGCGTCGCCGCTCGGATGGCAACCGCAGGGGCGATTCCGTGGTACTCGCCGAGTCCGGACGTCGTCGCGAAGTCGAGCGCGCGCTGCGCCGCTGCGCAGGCCTGCTCACCGCCGGCGCTGTGGTACTCGACGACGGCGGCTGCGACCAGGGCCATGGCATGCGCCGTGACGCGCTTCTCGGCCTGGGTGCGCACGAGTGCGATAGCGAGAGTGGCTCGTGCTTCCTCCGGCAGACCCGCCCATGCGAACGCAGCACCGGTCGCAGTCGTCAGCTCGCTGGGTCGTGCCTCGATCTCGCCTGCGGCGATGACTTCCCGCGCGCCGGCGAGCGCGGTGGCGACGTCGCCCTTGCCGAGGGCGAGGTTGATGCGCAACGGCATGGACCGCATCGGGTCGACGTCGGCCGGCAGCGTGGCCGTCGCCCGATCCAGAAGATGTTGGGCTTCCTCGTAGCGGCCGGTGAGGTAGTGGTCCCAACCTGAGAGCAGCGAGCAGATGGCATCGAGCTCGCCCCCGGTGGACAACCGCCCGAGGATGTTGCGCAGCGTCCGCAGTTGGCCGCTGCCCAGCAGGTCAGGGCCGACGAGGCGCATCAGGTACATGGCCCGCTCACGGTCACCTGCGGCCAGCAGGTGGTCGACGGCGGCGGCCGGGTGGTCGGACGTCTCGAACCAGGCGGCGGCGCGCCGGTGCAGGTCGGGCAACCGGTCGGGGATCGAACGCCGCGCTTCGAGCAGGAGCATGTCGCGGAACAGGTGGTGGTACCTGTACCACTCGCCCACGGCGTCGAGCCGGACGACGAGCTGGTTGCTAGTGGCGAGCCCGTCGAGCCATCGGGCGCCGTCGTCCGAGCCGGTGACCGCATCCAGCAGTGGTCCCGACAGCCGGTGCAGCACGGCCGCCTCGATCATTCGGCGACGCTCCTCGTCGTCGAGCACAGCTAGGAACTCGTCGGTGAGGTAGCCGGCGACGAGCTGGTCGTCGCCGCGGAAGGTCTCGACGAAGCGATCGGCGTCGTCGGTGCGCTCGAGCGACAGCCCGGCGAGCACGAGCCCCGCGGCCCAACCCTCGGTGCGCTCGCACAGGTCGTCGAGCCGTTGTTCGTCGAGCCCGTCGGCAGCGGCGCCGAGCAGGGCGGCGGCCTCAGAGGGTTCGAACCGGAGGTCGCCGGCACGGATCTCTCGGACCCGCCCCCGCACACGCATCCGCCCCAGCCGGAAGGGAGGATCGGCTCGGGTGACCAGCACTACCGTCAGTTGAACCGGGCACAGGTCGATGAGGCGTTCGACAGCACGATGCACCTCGGGATCGTCGATCACGTGATAGTCGTCGAGCACAGCTAGGAACTCGTCGGTGAGGTAGCCGGCGACGAGCTGGTCGTCGCCGCGGAAGGTCTCGACGAAG
>JANNHY010000209.1:0-4896 GCA_031404635.1 Ilumatobacteraceae bacterium | reverse complement strand
CAGCGGGTGTGGATGCGCGCCGACGGCAAGCTGGCCGACGACCCAACGTTGCACGCGTGCATCGCCACATACGCCAGCGACATGACCCTGCTCGATACCACGGTGCTGCCGTTCGGATTGTCATGGGACAGCCCCGGTATGATGATGGCCAGCCTCGATCACGCGATGTGGTTCCACCGTCCATTTCGCGCCGACGACTGGCTGCTCTACAACCAGAGGGCGATCTCGACCAGCGCCGGTCGCGGGCTGGCCGGCGGCGCGATCTATTCCAGCGACGGCACGCTGGCGGTCACGGTGGTGCAGGAGGGGTTGGCCCGGATCGGGCTGACATGAGGTGCTTCGTCGCCGCCCTCGCGGCGCTCGCGCTGGCGTCGTGTTCAGACGGCGGAACCGACGTGACGGTCGCCACCACACCACCGATCTCGGCTCCGGCAACGACAGGGGTCACCAACGGCGCCGTCGCCACCGATGCAATCATCTCCCCACCAACCGGCGCCGAGCCTGCCGAGCCTGCCGGGTCTGCGACCGCGGGCCCCACGACGGCGATTGCATCAACACCGCTCGGTGATCCGGTTGTGCAACTCGTCCAGACGGACAGCGCCACGAACCCGGTCGACGTCGCCGTCCGCCCCGGCGATTCGACCCTGTTCGTGGTGCAGCAGGGCGGCCAGGTGATCGCCCGTCGTGCCGACACCGTCGACACCGTGCTCGACATCAGCGACAGCATCGTCGCCGGCGGCGAGCAAGGCCTGCTCGGCCTGGCCTTCCACCCAACCGAATCCTTCGCCTACGTGAACTACACCGATCGTTCCGGCGACACCGTGATCGCCGAGTACGCCATCGACGGCAACGGCGTGTTCGACGCTGGTTCGGCACGCATCCTGCTGACGATCGACCAGCCCTACGCCAACCACAACGGTGGTGAGGTGCTGTTCGGACCGGACGGGATGTTGTACATCGGCATGGGCGACGGTGGCGCCGGCGGTGATCCGCAACGGCGGGCACTGAACTTGGCGAGCCCCCTCGGCAAGATCCTGCGCATCGACGTCGCTCCATCCGACACGGCTCCGTACACCATTCCAGCCGACAATCCGTTCGTGGCCGTCGATGGAGCCCGCGGCGAGATCTGGTCCATCGGTTTGCGCAATCCGTGGCGGATGAGCTTCGATCGAGCGACCGGTGACTTGTGGATCGCCGATGTCGGGCAGAACGAGTGGGAGGAGATCGACGTGGCCTGGGCCGCCGGCGGCGGTGGTCGAGGCATGAACTTCGGATGGAGCGCGTGGGAAGGCAACCATCGATTCAACGACGATCAACTCGCGGAGGGAGCGACCCCACCGATCTTCGAATACGACCACGGCGACGGGTGCTCGGTCAGCGGCGGGGTGCGCTACCGCGGGGCGGCCATTCCGGCGTTGATCGGTTGGTACGTGTATTCCGACTACTGCAGCGGCCAGGTGCGGGCGTTGAAGATCGAGGGTCAAGCGGTCGCCAAGGATCTGACGCTCGGCCAGGCGGCGAGCATCGCAGCCGTCAACGAGGGACCCGACGGCGAGCTGCTGGTCCTCAGTCTCGACGGGCCGATCTTGGCCGTGACGCCTGGCTGAATCGACACTCAGGCAACGCGTTCGAGCTTTGCCGAGCGACTCGGTAGGTCGGTCGAAACTACTCGGATGCGCAAGTCGTCACCCGGCTCAACACTGTGCGCGTTGACTCTGGCGACCACGGGGAGTTCGCACAGCTGGATGCGCGCCCCGCGATGATCGACATCGGTGACGACCGCGCTGAACGTGCGCTGAGTCTGCGAGCCGAGCAGGGCAACCTCGGCCAAGTCGATGACCGCACTCTCGATCTGCCTCGCCGTGTCGTTGGCGCGTTCCATCACCATCGGCAATTTCGCAAACGCTGGCGGTATGTGATCGGGCAGCGGTTGGCCGTTGGCGACGGCGAGGGTGGCCATCACGACATAACGGTCGGCGAGGCGACGCAGCGGGGCTGTGGCGTGGGCGTAGGTGGCCGCCATTGCCGAATGCCAGGGACGCTGGCCGGCTTTGAACGGTTCGTACGAGGCGCCACCACCGGCGCGACGAATGGCCATCAACAAGGCAGCGGACTTCGGGGCGTTGCCATCGAGCGAGCGCTCGAACTCCTGCAAACTCGTCGCCGCCGGCCATTCGATGCCGAATGCCCGGGCGGTGTGGCGCAACCGCTGCTCGGCGCGCTCGTCGGGATCCGGCATGACCCTGAACAACCCCGTGCCGGCCGCAAACAGAGTATCGGCGATGGCGATGTTGGTAGCCAGCGACATCGCCGCGTTGTCATCCTCGGATTGCAGCCGCGGACTGAACGAGATGTCGTAGCCGCCGTGCTCGGTGGCCTTGACCTGTTGCTCGAGGGGCTCGATACGGCTGGCGCCGCGGGCGTGCTCGGCGACGGTGACGCGCCGCGCCAGTTCGGCAAAGGCGTCGGGCAACTGGGCCGGCTGGACCGTTTCGTAGGCCAGTTTGGCCCTGCTGCGGATCAGCGAACGCTCGACACCATCGAGTTTCGACTGCCCGTCGGAACCTACCCGTACGTGGAACACCATCGCCGGGCGGGGGCCATCGGGCAGCAGGCTCGCCGCGCCTTCGGCGAGGACCGGTGGATACAGGCCGGCCTTGCCATCTGGCAGATACTGCGTCGTGCCCCGCTGCCATGCCTCGCTGTCGAGATCGCCGCCATCGTCGACGAACCAGGCGACATCGGCGATGGCGTAGTGCAACAGCACGTCGCCACCGGCCATCTCGATGTGGAATGCCTGGTCGAGATCCGTCGAAGACGCAGGGTCGAGCGTGACGAACGGCCAGTCGGTGCGATCGACGTGCGCCGTCGGCGCCCGTCTCGCTGCCTCGTCAGCGGCAAGCACCACAGCCGCGGGGAACTCCCCCGGAACCTTGAACTGGTGACGAATACCGCGCAGACCTTCGACCAGTTCGGCGGTGAGATCAGCTTTGATGCGCACCTAGCGGCGTGCCCCCATGAACATCGTCTTCAAGGCGTCGTAGTGTTCGATGCAATGGCCGGCCCCCATCACGACGGCCTCGAGCGGCATCGTCGACATCTTCACGGGCACCTGCGTCTCGCGCTCGATGCGTTGTGCCAACCCGCGCAGCAGACCGCCTCCGCCGACCAGGTACATACCGCGCACGAGGAAATCTTGGGCCAGCTCCGGCGGGGCCTTCGACAGGCAGCGCACGACCGATGCCGTGATGCTGCTGATGACGTCGTCGATGGCCAGGCGGATCTCCTCCGGTGTCAGGATCACCGTCTTCGGCAGGCCGCTCATCAGGTCGCGGCCGCGCACCTCGGCCTGATTCTCGTCGTCGGTCGGGTCGGCCGAGCCGATGGCCACCTTGACTTCCTCAGCGGTCCGCTCGCCGATCGCAATGCCATGCTCGCGGCGCACGTAGGTCTGGATTGCCGCGTCGATGTCGAAACTGCCGACCCGCACCGCCTCGAGGGCGACGATGCCGCCGAGGCTGATCACCGCCGTCTCGCTGGTACCCCCACCGATGTCGATGACCATGTTGCCGACCGGTTCGTCGATGGGCAGGTCGGCGCCGATGGCTGCGGCCATCGGCTGCTCGATCAACTGGGCGTCGGCTGCACCGGCCCGCCGCGCCGCGTCGGTGACCGCTCGACGTTCGACCTCGGTGATCGCCGACGGCACGCAGATGACCACCTTCGGCCGGGTGAATCGGCTGACACCGACACGTTGCAGCACCAAGCGGATCATCCGCTCGGTGATCTCGAAGTCGGTGATGGCCCCGCCACGAAGCGGCCGGACGGCGACGATATAACCGGGGGTGCGCCCGATCATCTGCCATGCCTCGCGCCCGGTGGCCAAAACCTCGCCGGTCTGCCGGTTCAAGGCGATGACGGACGGCTCGTTGAGCACGATGCCGCGTCCTTTCATGTAGACGAGCGTGTTCGCCGTCCCGAGGTCAATCGCCAGGTCGCGAGCCATGGGCTATTCCTTTGGCTCCTGTGAGTCGTTGTCGGGATCGTCGGCACTCTGTTCGGAGGGGCGGACGCGATCCATCACTTCCCGTCGGGCCTCGGGCGACAGAGCGTCGATGTGTCGGCGAAAACTCGTGAGCCCCGCGTCCTGCCTCGGTCGGCGGATGAAAGCGATGAGGCCGATGGCGAGCAGCAGCACGACTGCGGCTGTGGCGATGAGGATGGTCACGATACGTTCCGCCGGCCAGACCGGGTCGGCACCGATGCCGCATCGACGGGCGCGCCGGCTGAGGTACCCCAGTCGGCGCCGCCTCGCCACACCTCACGCTTCCAGATCGGCGCGCTCAACTTCAGGGCATCGATCGCAAAGCGGGCGGCCTCGAAAGCTTGCCCGCGATGCGGAGCGCTGACCACGGCGATGACCGAGCTCTCGCCCAGCGTCAGGCTGCCGGTGCGATGGATCAGCACGACCCTGCCGGTTTCGGGCCAGCGCTGACGCAGTTCGACTTCGATGGCGGCAAAGCGCGGCACGACCTGCGACTCGTAGGCCTCGTACGTCAGCGACTCGACGTGGTCGCGCAGCACACCTTGGTCGTCGACAGCGTGGTCGCGAACGGTGCCGCTGAATAACACGACGGCGCCACAATGCGGCAGCACCGCCCATTCGTAGGCAGCGGTGATCGGCAACACATCGCTGGTCAGGCTGAGCCATGAGTTACCGCTAGCCGGAGGTTGCACGACCAACCATCGTAGCTTGCCGCTCAGCTGGCGACACCGGAGAAGCCGGGGTGACACCCACAGCAAGCCGTGGCTCGGTAACCTCTCCGGCTCGTGGAGCGGAGCGAGTGGCCCGACGATGACGCGGTTGGTGCCGGCGCGTATCCGCCGGCGCCGGTT
>JANNHY010000208.1:0-15080 GCA_031404635.1 Ilumatobacteraceae bacterium | reverse complement strand
TCGAGACGCGGATCGTGGATGAGCCACGGAGGTGCGTCGGTCGCCGCGACTCCGCTGAGTATGGCGAGTCCGAGGCGGTACGAGAGGGAGGGTGGTGTGAGCGGCGTCATCAGACGTGTGCTTTCACCCACTCCGCAACCTTGTCGATGCCGAGCTCGCCTGTTGCCGCGGCAATGACGATGGCATAAAGCTCCGGGCCCGGTGCCACGAGCGTGCGTCCGTTGATCGTGAGGAACACCAGCATCGCCGCCAACGCCGAACGCTTGTTGCCGTCCAGGTAGCCTTGTTGGCGCGCCAGCGCGCACAGGTACGTTGCGGCCAACGTCTCCAGATCGGCGGCCTGCCCGTACGCCCACGCATTCACCGGACGCGCAAGCGCACTCTCTATCGCGCCCTCGTCACGTACGCCTCGTAACCCACCGAACAGCTCCAACTGCCGGTGGTGCAGCAGATGCAGTGTGGCTAGAGGAATCCAGACGGGCTCAATCACTTGGCCAGCGCGTCGAACACCTCGCGATACCGGTCAACCGCCCTGTTCCATGCTCACACAGGAGGATGATGTGGACGCTCATGCGCTCCGCAAGAGAGGCTGGTCGATTTCGGCGATCGCTCGCCATCTCGGCCATGACCGCAAGACGATCCGCTCCTATTTGAACGGTGACCGTGTCGCTGGCGTGAGGTTGCGGGCTGGTGATGACACCTTCGCCGAGTTCGTCGACTATTGCCGTGAACGCCTTGTTGAGGACCCGCATTTGTGGGCGATGACGTTGTTCGACGAGGTTGTCGCGCTCGGGTTCGTCCAGTCGTATGCGACGTTGACGCGTCAGCTCCGCAGCCGTCAGCTGCGTCCGCATTGCGAGCGTTGCTCGGCCGCGAAGGGTCGCCCGGTGGCGATCATCGATCACCCAGCCGGCGACGAGACACAGTGGGACTGGGTTGATCTCCCGGACCCGCCGCGATCGTGGGGTTGGGGTGCGCAGGCGTCGTTGTTCGTCGGCGCGCTCGCCCATTGCGGGCGTTGGCGCGCACAGCTCGCCGAGTCCAAGGATCAGCCGCACACCATCGACGCGCTTGATCAGGTGACGCGTGCACTCGGCGGGTTGACGCGGGTGTGGCGGTTCGATCGGATGGCCACGGTCTGCTACCCGGCGACGGGGAGGGTGACGCCGTCGTTCGCTGCTGTCGCCAAGCACTATGGGGTGTCGGTGGCGATTTGTCCGCCGCGTCGCGGGAACCGCAAAGGTGTCGTCGAGAAAGCCAACGACAGCGCCGCGCAACGCTGGTGGCGGACCTTGCCTGATGACATCAGCATCGAAGACGCCCAGGCTTCGCTGGACCGGTTCTGTGTCCGTGTCGGCGACACCCGCCGACGCGTCGTCAACGGTCAACGCGCCACTGTCGCCGTTCACGCCGAGCGAGAACGACTGACGGCGCCTCCGATGCCGTTCCCGGCGACGCTGATCGTTGAGCGCAAGGTCACCGCGCAAGCGCTCGTCGCGTTCCGCGGGAACTATTACTCGACACCGCCAGAGCTCGCCCTGATGACCGTCAAGGTCGTCTGGCGGCTCGGGTCACCGCTGGTCGATCTCGTCACCCCGTCAGGGATCGTGGTCGCCCGACACGCCCTCGCCACCCAAGGCGCCGGGGTGATGGTCCGCGATCACGGGCACGTCACCGCGCTCGACCTCGCCGCGATGGCGGCGGCGGCGACCAGCGCGCCGCCGCACCGCCGCAAGCAACGCATCCCACCCGGCCCCGGCGCCCTCCACGCCGCCGCGGTTATCACCGGGACAACACACCAGGACTGCGCCGACGGCACCGTCGTCGATCTCAGCGCATACGCGAAAGCGGCCAACGGAAGGAACACACTGACATGACCAAACCACCCACCACACCCGCCGGCAACCCGCCGTCAACGGCGGCGCAAGCCTCGCTCTATCAGACATTACGCGGGCACCTCGCCGTGTTGAAACTCGACGCCTGCGCCGAGGCCTTGCCACGCGTCCTCGACGAAGCACTGGCAGAGAAACTGTCGGTCACCGCGACGTTGGAGCGGTTGCTGGCGATCGAGGTCGACAGCGCCCAAGCCCGCCGCCTGGTCGGCCGCCTCCGGTTCGCGTGCCTGCCGACACCAGCAACACTGGACGACTTCGACTACGACGCCCAACCCGGCGTCGACCGGGCCTTGATCAACGAGCTCGGCACCTGCCGCTACCTCGAGACAGCGACCAACGTGCTCCTGATCGGGCCGCCCGGCGTCGGCAAAACCCATCTCGCAGTCGGCCTCGCCCGACAGGCTGCGACGGTTGGCTACCGGACCTACTTCACCACCGCCGCCGATCTCGCCGCCCGCTGCCACCGGGCCGCGATCGAAGGGCGGTGGGCGACAACGATGCGGTTCTTCGCCGGACCGACGTTGCTCGTGATTGACGAGCTGGGCTATTTGCCGTTGCCTGCCGAAGCGGCGTCTGCCCTGTTCCAAGTCGTGTCCCAGCGATACCTAAAAACGAGTGTCGTGGTGACCAGCAACAGAGGCGTCGGCGGCTGGGGCGACATCCTCGGCGACACCACCGTCGCGGGAGCTCTGCTTGATCGGTTACTGCACCGCTCCGTCGTACTCAACCTCGACGGCGACAGCTACCGCCTCCGCGATCACAACGCCCGCAACAACACCCTCCGACGTGTCACCACCGGCAACCGGACACCACCCCAATGAACCAACCCGACCACAATCAACTGTATGGTTACCCGCGCACCATGACCGCCTCCGGAAGAGACCACTACATCGAACCAGCAACCGGAGCCGACAGCGAACGCGTCCTCGAAGCCGCGATCGAAACACTCGGCACACTCCGCGGCCTGCCATGGCTCGGCGACGCCGGCGCGACCGTGCACCTACTCGTCAGCCTCATCCACCAAGCCCAACAACAACTCCCCACCGCAGTCGCTGACGCCCGCGACCAAGAATATTCCTGGGCCCAAATCGCCGATCTACTCGGCGTCACCCGCGCCAGCGCCTGGCAACGCTACGCCGGAAAGACCACAACCAACCGCACCCCAACCGAACTCGACTGACCCCACCAACAACTACACTCAACCCACCTCACAGGTGGGGAAAATCGATGAGCACACCTGGGGAATTTCGATGAGCGCCATCAGCTCGCTCGATGAGGCCACGGCGCGACGCTTGCGGGTCGTTGTGAAGGGCGACTTCGGCGCGGGCTGATGCAGCGATCCGTGAGACCGATGCCTTGCGGTGAGTTCGTGGGGAAGCGTTTTGCTGGTGACATCACTGACGCATGATCCGCGGCCGACGAGCCGATGGAGATCGAGTGAGCCTCCCGCGCACTGGGAGGCAGCGTCGGGTCCGACGGGAGGAGTTGTCGAGCTCCCGTTCCATCTCTACTGGAGTGACGACAACCATCGCTTCGATCTGTCGAAGCGTGCTCGTTTGAGGTCGATGTATCAGATCGTGCTCAGCGAGGGCTCGACTGCGGATGTTGTCGCCTTCGTCAACCGGGATCTGCTGCTGTACGTATGGGACGAGCTCTGGCTGTCTCCGGCTGTGCACGAAGCCTGGGATGGCTGGGTGCAGGCGCACCGATATACCGCTGTCTGATCTTCAACGTCGCTGCGCCACCATCATCTTGCAACTACCCGACGCGGCGGGTTTCGCGCTCGCGGGTGGGGCGGCTCTGCTCGTCCACGAGGTCACAGATCGCGGCACGAACGATATCGATTGTTTCGGTCCGTCAATCGCCGCCGTCGACGCTCTCGCGCCTGCGGCGATCGCTGCGCTCACGGTCGCCGGGTTCGATGTTGATGTGGTCGTGAAAGGTTCAGTAGCTGGCGTGTCGGCGGCCATGAGGTCCTGCACATAGGTGGTCACGAAACTGCCCGTTGGTGGCCAACAGTTCTGCCCATTGGCGGTCAGTGGTTTCTGCCCTCGTTGAAGTCTTACGAGGAGATCATGGACATTTGGAAGCGTTCGCGTTGACGAAGAGTTATCGGGCCGCCGGCGAGCTTGCTGGTCGCTCTCATCACACGGTCGAGCATTGGGTCACGATGCGCGATCGGGGCTTGTTGCCCGAGGGTGTCGAGCCGCCGCGACGGGCTCAGCGGCAGAGCCTGACCTGCTCGACTGAAGGATCAACAGGGAATCGACGGTGGACTCCGACGCATTATGTGGCTACACTGTGATGCATGGAAGTAGCTACATCGAGTCGTGTTGAGGTGGGAGTGCGGGAGCTGAAGAACAACCTAAGCCGTTACCTCGGCCAGGTAGAGGCGGGCATCGAGGTCGTTGTGACCGATCGGGGTCGGCCGATCGCTCGGCTGACCGGTATGGGTTCTGTGGGGGGAGACAAGTTGGCGGCGTTGATTGAGGCTGGCCTGGTTCGCCCACCAGTAGCGAAGGTTCGTCAGCGGCCGGTCCCCCTCAGCTCGAAGGGCTCGGTCAGCGAGCTGGTGGCCGAGCAGCGCCAGTGATCACCTACGTCGACACGTCCGTCCTGATCAAACTGTTGATAAATGAGATCGGCACAGCCGAGGCGAGTGCGATCTGGGATGAACCGGACGTATTGGTCTGCTCGAGACTCGGCCACGTTGAAGCGCGTGCTGCGTTGACGGCGGCACGCCAGCAGGGCCGCATCAGCGAGGTCGTGTCCGGCGAGGCACTTTCGGGGCTTGAAGTGTTGTGGTCGCAGCTGTCGATCGTCGAGATCGACGAGGACCTGATGCGTTTCGCTGGCGACACGGCAGAGGCACACGGCCTGCGCGGCTACGACGCCATGCATCTAGCGGCGGCGCGTCATGTCGGTGCCGATGTCTTCAGTAGCGCGGATCGCCGCCTCTGCGCTGCGGCGAGTGAGTCCGGTCTTCACGTCGCCAACCCGATCGACACCGACCAGGCAGTCGAACCGGTTCAGATCGTGATCGAAGTGGGCAGCGAACCGAGGATGGTCGCCCTGAAGGACTCCGGGCTGCTGGGAGTCCCTGTTCCTCTGGCTGCGAAGGCGGATGTCAGCGGCGGCTACCGCGTTCGCGGCCACACGATTCAAGCGCTGACCGCGGCCTACAAGGACTGGATGTCAACAGACGGCTGGATCTTCGATGCCGACTACAGCCACCTGGATCCGTACCTGTCCGAGGCGACCCGACATCTCGGCTACATCACGATGGCGATCTACGTGAAGCCAACGAATCCTCCACGAACGATCGCCGTGATCATCGGCAACCACGACGGCAAGCCGGGGAACAAGAAGGATCTCAAGGTGCTCCTCAGTGAGACGCCGGACGATGAATTGCCTCAACGTGCTTTGCGGCTCGACTGGTCCGACTGAGTTCTACGCGCGCCACGCCGGGAATGATTTGACCGCGATCGGCCGCGATGATCCGTCGACCCGCAGGGTGCCGATGTAGTTGGTCCGGGCGCACCTTCAGTCGTTCATGACAGATCGCCGTCGGCGTGCCGGCGGAGCCGTTCATCGAAGGTTGCTACCGCTGTGCTGCGGGTGGCGGCACTGGCAAGGACGCAGCAGTCTGGCATCTTGCAGCCGGTCTTGACGCGAAGTCTGGCGAGTATCAACGGATCAATCGGTGTGTCGTCGATCGCGATACCGATGGCCACCAGATCAGCCCAGACCGCGTCTGCGACATCGTTGCGTACGGCAGCGACGAGCACTTCGGCCGCTGTGATCGGATGCACGAGAAGCGGCGGCGAGGCATCTTCAAGGATCTCGACGGCGGCTGAGTGGTGAGCGTCGTTCGGGTCGAGGAAGGCGATCAGCACGCTGGCATCGACGACGATCATTCGGGCCAGTCTTCACGGAGCTCATCGAGGTCGCCCGCCGGGTACAGACCCGGGAACCGTCCGGCGTGGTCACGCACGGTGTCGCGACGTCGGCCTTGCCGCGCGGCGATCGTTTCGGCACCCAGTTGAACGAGATGACGCAGGACGTCGGCGCGAGTCTCTCCCGGATACAGCGCAGCAGCGGCGTCGATGGCATTGGCGAGCTCGTCGGTTTCGGTGAGCAAATGGCGAGGACGAACGGTCGGCATCGCCCAAGTGTATCACCGACTCCCACGGTGCAACACCTGGGGTTGGTTGGCGCATGTGCCAAAGGGATGGAAGCAATAGACGCACCTGCGTTGAGAGCGCCAAGGTCAAGAGACAGGGCTCACCAGCGACGTCATCGTGATTGAAGTGCTGCGAATCTGTGGGGTGAGTGAAGTGAGGCTGGCGGGGATGGTCAGGGTGAGCCATGCCGGGCGACCATCGTCGGTTTGCCACCCGATCTGAATCTCGCCAGCCACAGGTCCCCGTTTGGTCGTGACCACCACATCGTCAGCTGCCTGATGAGGGTGCCGTCGGTGCTGGTGAACCAGGCCCGTCCCCGAGTCGAGGGAACGAAGGATCTTCGACCATGTAGCCAAGTCCCGTCGGTGTCGGGATGCCCAGCGCGAGGCCTGGACGCACGACGAGAGTCAGATATATCTGCTCTGCCTCGTAGAACCACACGGTGGTATCGGTGCTTGTGGCGGTCAGCGACTGGACTGGCAGGGGTGTCGCCCCTTCCAACGTCAGCTCGAAACGAGGAGCAGTTGCGCCTTCGGCAATGCTGTCGGCCGTCGTCGCCGGCTCGGTAGCGGATTGCTCGCGTGGTCCGTCGTAGGTGATCAGCACGGCAACCGCAATCGAGATGGCAGCGAGTGAACCCGCGACTGCGGTAGCTCTGACGCGTTGCGGGCGACGACGCACGAGACGCTCGAGGTCTGGAACAGCTACCGAGGTGGTTGCCAGTCTCGATCCAGCTGATCGGATGCGTTCGTCGATGCTCATATCTCCATCTCCGACTTCAGGGCCCGCCGGAATGTCTCTCGCGCTCGAAGGATATGGGTTCTTGCTGTGTCCGCGGAGCAGTCGAGCGCCTCGCCGATTTCGGCGTGCGTGAAGCCACCGAGCCCGTCCGGCCCAAGAACGTCGACGTGTACCGATCCACACTCGAAGCGGTGGGCAACTTCGTCGGGACTCACTCCGGCCGATTTGAACCCGAGGTTGGCGAGTGCCCACGCGGAGCGCGGCGAGAGCGGGCGGCCGGCGCGGGCGTTGGCGTCAGAATCGGCGCGTCTACGCGCTAATTCTGTCCAGGTGGCGGACCGTGAGGCCCCGTGATTGACTTTCCGCATGCAACAAGATCGCTACCAGCGCTCCCGTCCCTGGCAACCGAGTGAGCGGTAGCGCCAGCATAGATTGTTGATCTCGTCGACTCGAAGGAGCCTGTGTTGTCTGCCGATAGCCCGCCCATCTCCGTGCAGCTGTACTCCTTTCGCGACGAGGCAGCCAAAGACTTCGAACCGGTGCTACGGAAACTCGGCGACATGGGATTCGTTGGCGTCGAGTTCGCAGGATTCCACGATCTCACGCCCAAGCAGTACGCGGCGATCGTCGAGGAGTCGGGTCTCGTGACGTCGAGCGCTCATTTGACCGATCTAACGCCGGACGGGCTCAACGCCACGCTCGACGATTTCCAGGAGATCGGATGTGACGTTGCCGTGTGTGCCTTCATGCCGCCCGAGCGTTTCGCCGATTTGCACGCCGTCAATGCGTCTGCAGACGCATTGAACAAGGCGAACGACATTGCCAGGTCCCGCGGCGTATCACTCGGGTATCACAACCATTGGTGGGAGTTCTCGACGAGCCTCGACGGCCAGACTGCGTGGTCGGCGTTGATCGAACGGCTCGATCCGACCGTGTTCGCCGAGGTCGACATCTACTGGGCGACGCTCGGTGGCGCTGATGCGCGGCGGGCGATCGCCGAACTTGGTGATCGACTGTGGTTGCTCCATGTCAAGGACGGCCCGTGTGATGCGCCGGAGAGCCCGATGGTCGCTGTCGGGTCGGGCACCCTCGACATTCCGGCCATCCTCGCTTCCGCGCCGACCGCGAAGTGGCACATCGTCGAACTCGACCGGTGTGCGACCGATATGTCCACAGCCGTCGCCGACAGCTACCGCTATCTCGTCGGCAATGGCCTCTCGCGAGGGCGGGTGTGAGTACCAGTCGGATCGGAATCATCGGCTGCGGCAACATCTCACCGGTCTACGCGGACACGCTCAGCGAGTTCCCGTGGATCGAGATCGGGGCGTTCGCCGACGGGATTCCAGAACGCGCCGAGAAGTTCGCCGAGCGGCACGGCGGTGTGGCTCTCGAGCTCGACGACATGCTCGGCGACGACTCCATCGACGCGGTCGTCAATCTGACTCCTGCGCATGCCCATGCGAGTGTCAGTCGTCTGTGTCTCGAGGCGGGCAAGCCGGTGTTCAGCGAGAAACCATTGGGCACGGATTTCGAAGAGGGTCGCTCGTTGGTGGAGTTCGCCAGCGAAAGGGGTCTCCGCCTCGGTTGCGCGCCCGACACGTTCCTCGGCACAGGCTTGCAGGCGGCACGTTCAGCGATCGACCGCGGGCTCATCGGTGAACCCATTGCGGCGAATGGCTTCATGCTCGGCTTCGGCCCGGAATGGTGGCATCCGAACCCCGAGAGCTTCTATGTACCGGGCGCCGGCCCGCTGTTCGATATGGGTCCGTACTACCTCACGACGCTCGTGCACCTCCTTGGTCCAGCGCGTTCGATCTCGGGGTCAGCCAAGATCGGCATCGCCGACCGCGTCGTGCACTCGAAGGGCAGAGTCGGCGACGTCGTGCAGGCCACGACACCGACCCATGTGACTAGCATGATCGACTTCGTCAGTGGCGCATCGGCGACGCTGGTCACCAGCTTCGACGTCAAGGCGACGCGGTTCAGGAACATCGAGATCTACGGCACCGAGGGAACCCTGTCGCTCGCCGACCCAAACACGTTCGGCGGGCCGCTGAAGGTGCGCAACATCCTCGCCGACGATTGGCGCGAGCTTCCGTTGTCCGTGCCCAACGTCCCTCAACAGCGAGGGATTGGGCTGGCCGACATGCTGTCGGCGACCGTCGCAGATCGCCCGCACCGTGCGTCGGCCGAACTCGCATTGCATGTTCTCGAATTGATGTCCGCCACGCTGCGCTCATCCGACGAGGGGCGACGAATCGACCTCACGACGACCTGCGAACGGCCCGCCCCGATGCGATTCACGCTCCCGTCCCATACCTTCGACTGAGAGTAGGCACATGTCGTGACTGGCAATATAAACCTTGCGCTGTTGGGGTCGAAGTTCATGGGTCGTGCCCATTCGAATGCTTGGTTGAACGTGTCCAAGTTCTTTTCCGTTGATCCATGTCCGACGATGCATACGGTGGTCGGTCGCAATGCGGCCGAGTTGCGCGACTTTGCCGAGCGTTGGGGTTGGCAGCACCACACGACCGACTGGCACGCCGCTGTTACGTCGGGTGACATCGGGCTCGTCGACATCGGGACTCCGAACAATGCTCATGCGGAGCAGGCGATCGCGGCGCTAGAGGCGGGCAAGCATGTGGCGTGTGAAAAGCCGCTAGCTGGAACACTCGACGACGCGCGGGCAATGGCGGCGGCTGCGGTTGGTGCGCCGGGCACGACCTCGGTGTGGTTCAACTATCGACGGGTGCCTGCTGTTGCGTTGGCGCATCGTCTGATTGCTGCCGACAGGATCGGTCGGATCTACCACGTGCGCGCCAGTTACTTGCAGAGTTGGGGTGGGCCCGACACTCCGTTGCTGTGGAGGTTCCAGGGTGACATCGCCGGATCGGGTGCGCATGGCGATCTGAACGCGCACATCATCGATTCCGTCAGGTTCGTGACAGGTCAGGAGATCGTGACGATCGAGGGTGCGATCGAGCACACGTTCATCGAAGAGCGCTCCATCCTCGAAGGCGAGACGAGCGGCGAGATCGCTGGTGCCGGCGCGCCAACTTCGGGCTCCAAGGCGCCGAGCAGTGTCGACGACGCGGTGTTGTTTCTTGCTCGTCTGAGTGGTGGGGGAGTTGCCAGCTTCGAGGCCACTCGTTTGGCGACCGGCTATCACAACGCCAACCGATTCGAGATTCATGGCGACCGTGGGGCACTGCGATTCAACTTCGAGCGTTTGAACGAATTGGAGTTCTACGATTTGAGCAATGACGCTGCGGTGCAGGGTTGGACGACGATCGATGTCACCCGTGCCGGGGCCGGCCATCCTTATGTCGATGCGTGGTGGCCTGACAGCCACGGCCTCGGTTACGAGCACGCGTTCGTCAATCAGGCCAGCGATATCTTGACGGTCGTCGGTGGTGGAATCCCGGTGGTTGCGCTCCCTGATTTTGCTGATGCGTTGATCACCCAACGCGTCCTCCACGCGGCGATCGAATCGGCCCGCCATCGGGCCCCGGTCGCGCTTGCCGAGATTTGAGAGAGGAGATTTCTAGTGTCTGAGGTCAAACAGTTCGAGCCGAAGTTCATGCCGATCGGAGTGCTGACCGCCGCGCTGCAGGAGCTGACACCTCGCCAGCGCCGCGATCCGGACCCGGATCTGGCGATCGAGGAATGGCTCGACTTCGCGGTCACCCTCGATGCCGACTGCATCGAGCTGTCGGCAGCATTGCATCCTTCGCGTGCCGATGTCCCTGCCGAAGCGATGCTCGACCCTGTCGCGAACACGCTTGATCTGCGCGACCCGTTCGACGAGGTGCGCGCCAAGCGGGTTCTCGCAGCCATCGACGGGACGGGGGTGGCGATCGCCGACATCGGCTACTTCGACGACATGTTGCACGAGAGAGCCGCGATTCGCGCGAAGAAGCACGAGTTCATGATCGACGTCATGGACACGGCGGTCCTGCTCGGTGTGCCGGCGGTGACGGGCTTCGTTGGTCGCAATCAGTCGAAGTCGATGGATCAGAACCTGATCGATTTCGAGGCGAGCTTCGTGCCGCTGCTCAAGCAGGCCAAGGCCCGCGGACTGCAGTATCGGGTGGAACAGTGCCCGATGCCGGGGTGGACGCCGGGCGACAACTTCCACAACAACATCGCCTACGCGCCGGGGATGTGGATCGTGCTGCACCAGATCGCCGAGCGCAATGGTGTCGGAGATCAATTCCGCATCCACTACGACCCTTCACACGCGATCCTCATGGGTCAAGACACCCGCTCGATATTCCAGTATCTCAGAGACGTCGGCTACGGCTTCTTGATCGCCGGGATGCACGTCAAGGGGCAGGTGATCCACTCCGAGGGCGTCGCCGGCTGGGGGTACGGCGGCCAAACGGTGCAGCGCGGCGATTGGGTCGACGGTCAGGTGTCGTCGAACCCCGCCGATCTGGCCAACGCATGGAAGAAACAGACCGTGCTCTGCGAGCACGAACTGCCCGGTACCGCCCGCCATGATCCGCTCGCCTACCTACAGAACCGCACGGTCGATTGGCTCGACCATCAACTCGCGGCGCGCGAGTTGCTCGACTTCGATCCAACCACTACGCCACTGATTGTCGAACACGAATATGGCGCCGCTCGCGTGCAGAACAAGGCCCTGCTGCAACCAATCCTGGCAGCATCAATGGCGTTTACCCGCCACATCGACAGGGCCGCCGCATCGATGCACGCGTTGCAGAACGAGGTGTTGGCAGCTCAAGGAATCCCCGTGCAGGGCGTCGGCCGCGAGGCATACCGGAGCTGAACGAGCCATCGGGGCTTGAAGTGTTGTGGTCGCAACTGTCGATCGTCGAGATCGATGAGGACTTGATGCGTCTCGCAGCGGACACGGCTGACGAACATGGCCTGCGCGGCTACGACGCCTTGCGTCTCGCAGCGGCGAATCGCGTGGGCGCCGACGTGGTGACCCGGCACGTGCCGACGTTCAGGTCCCGTTCAGCTTTGACGCGCGAAGCTGTTGGCCACACAACGCGACCGACGGAAGGGCCGTAGTGAAGTTGCTGCTCATCGAGGACGACAAGAAGATCGCAAACTTGGTCAAACGCGGCCTCGAGGCCGAGGGCTACACGGTCGAGGTGTCTCTGGACGGAGCGGACGGCTTGTGGCGGGCCATTGAGGGCAGCTACGACCTGATCGTGTTGGACATCATGCTGCCACACCGCAACGGGTACCAGATCTGTGCCGATCTGCGGTCGGCCGGCGACTGGACTCCGATCCTGATGCTCACGGCCAAGGACGGTGACCTCGACGAGGCCGAGGCGCTCGACGCAGGCGCCGATGACTACCTGACCAAACCGTTCTCGTTCCCGGTGCTCGTCGCCAGGGTGCGCTCCGTGCTGCGTCGAGCCGGCGGGCGGGGCGCGCCGGTGCCGGCGGAGGCCGGCGATCTGCGGATCGATCCCGCGGCGCGGCGAGCATGGCGGGGCGACTGCGAGGTGATGCTCACGGCACGACAGTTCGACGTACTGGAGTTCCTCGTCCGCCGAGCTGGGCAGGTCGTGTCGAAACGGGACATCGTCGATGGGGTGTGGCAGTACGACTTCGAAGGCGATCTCAACATCGTCGAGGTATATGTCCGCCGACTCCGCGCGGCAATCGACGACCCGTTCGGGCGTCGGGCCATCGAGACGGTGCGTGGCGCCGGCTATCGGCTCGCCGCCGACGGAGGCTGACCGTCATGCCACGCACGATTCGCTTCCGGATCACCGCGATCGCCGTCATCTTGTCGTCGGCACTGCTGACCGTTGTCGCGGTGCTGATGATCTCGGTGTTGAGCCGGCAACTCACCGACAACCTCGACGAAAGTCTGGCGCAGCGTATCGACACCATCGCCGCCGTCCTTCGGGAGGCCATCCCCGAGCAGCTGGCTGTCGATGAGGACTTGCTGGTCCAAGTAATCGACGCCGATGGAATGGTGCTGATCGCATCGTCCAATCTCGCCGGCATCGGCCCGATCGCCCCGCTGCAATCCGGTATCCGAACAGTTCATACCGTTCCTGGGCGGAACGAATCTTTCCGAGTGCTCATCAGTCCGGTCGGCACTCCCCGAGGCCCTGCATCGTTGGTCGTCGGGATCAACGATGACGACGTCACCGACCCAGTCGCGATCCTGTCGAGGCTGCTGGCCATCACCATTCCCGGCGTCGTCGCGTTACTCGGCGCGCTCACTTGGTGGCTCACCGGTCGGACACTGCGTCCGGTGGAGAAAATGCGCGCCGAGATGGCGGAGATCAGTGGAACGAACCTCGGCCGGCGCGTCCTCGAGCCGGCGACCGGCGACGAGATCGACCGGTTGGCACGAACGATGAATCAGACGCTGGACCGACTTGAAGAAGCTGTGCATCGTCAACGGCGATTCGTCGCCGACGCTTCGCATGAACTGCGCAGCCCGCTGACGCGTATCCGTGGCGAACTCGAACTCGACCTCGCCCGGCCCGAGTTCGCCGATCCTTTCGCCACCGAACGCAGCGTCCTCGCCGAAACGATCGGCCTGCAACATCTGGTCGGCGACCTCCTCCAGCTCGCACGCAATGACGCCGACCCAACTGGCATGACTCGAGTGCCGGTCGATCTCGACGACATCGTGCTGCGCGAAGTACGCCGCCTGAGCGACCGCGGTCGGGTACGCGTCGAAGCCGACGGCATTTCGGCTGCGCACGTCACCGGCGACCGTGACCAGCTCGGCCGCGCCGTCAGGAACCTGCTCGACAACGCCGAACGCCATGCTGAACGCACTGTAACGGTGGCGCTCGACGAGTGCGCCAACGTTGCTCGGCTCACGGTCACCGACGACGGCGCCGGCATCCCGCCCGAACAGCGCGAACACATTTTCGAACGCTTTACCCGGCTCGACGCGGCCCGTACCCGCGATGCCGGTGGCTCCGGACTCGGCCTGGCGATCACCCGCGATATCGTCGAACGACATGGCGGAACCATCGTGGTGGCCGACGGTCACCCGACCCGATTCGTCATCCAGATGCCGTCGCGGTCTTGATCATCTGGCGGTCAGTCGTCGGTCGATCCATCGTCTTCGGTGGAATCGTCGTCGACCTCGCTCGCCACGACCTTGAAGTCACGGTCCAGCTGCACGTCGACTTGCGAGCCATCCTCAAGCGTCACTTCGACCTCGTAGTAGCTGTCCTCGTCGCCAACCTCGGTCTGTGTCACCCTGCCACCACCGGTCGACGCAAGCGCCGCAGCGCTCGCCCGCGCCAACTCCGAACCTACGATCGGCGACTCGCTGTCGTCGCCTCCGGATGCAATCGCCGCCCCAGCTCCTACCGCGGCGATCGCCACAACTGCGACCCCGGCCACTGCCAACCTCTTGTGTCTACCCATCCCCATTGTGTTCTCCTCACGCTCGACGCACAGTGTGACAAACCGAACCTGAATCTCACCTGACTTTGCTCACCGTGGAGATGCAGCGATAAGTCGGCAGCGTATGAGGGCGCTAACGGGCTGCGGCCCGCGCTGCGCTGCTCGCGCCGCCGTGACTGGGCGACGTTGCCGCCTTCACCTTGCTGACCAGATTGTTGGGGAGGATTTCATCGTGGTCGTGCGTGGCGACGAAACGCCCTCGACCGGCTGTCAACGAGCGCAAGTCGAGGGCGTAGCGGATGATCTCGGCGGTCGGCACGAGCGCCGAGACCTCTTGCTCGCCGTGCTCGCCGGCAGACGTGCCGATCACTCGCCCTCGTCGCGTAGTGAGATCGGCCAGCACATCGCCTTGGTACCCCGACGGGATCGTCACCTTCAGGAGTGAGATCGGCTCGAGCACAACGGCGCCGGCGCGGCCGAGGGCCTCTTTGAATCCGCTGGCTGCTGCGTTCTTGAAGGCCATATCCGAGGAGTCGACGGAGTGGTACTTGCCGTCGTAACACTCGACGCGCACGTCGACCACGGGAAAGCCGTGTGCGCCGCCGGTCGTCATCGCTTCTTCGATGCCCTTTTGCACCGCGGGAATGTAGTTGCGGGGGATCGCCCCGCCGACGATCGAGTCGACGAATTCGAATCCGGCGCCGCGCTCCATCGGGCTTACTCGCAGGTTGGCGACGGCATATTGCCCATGCCCGCCGGATTGCTTCTTGACCTTTCCCTCTGCGTCGCCGGTACCTACGACGGTCTCGCGATACAGCACCCGCACATCCTCGGTCTCGACACGCACCCCGAACTTGCGAGCCAGACGTTCGAGCGCAACTGCGAGATGGGTGTC
>JANNHY010000207.1:0-6158 GCA_031404635.1 Ilumatobacteraceae bacterium | reverse complement strand
CCATGACCCGAGCGTAGGCCTACCGTTCACGGCTGCCGGCGCGGGCAGGGCGCGTCGGATGAACGGTCGAACATCGGGACGGCGAAAGTCAACGGTCCACGTCGAGGCGAGTTTGCACAGACCTCGCTTGATCAGGCTTAGCGGCCTAGACGCAATGCGGTTCAGTTAGCGATAGCCCCCCCGGCCGCCACTCGCCCCAACCCGGCGATGAGAGATGTGCGTCCTCCGACGGCTCATCTCTCATCGCGCGGGTCTAACCGCCTAGACGGAGTTGGTGGCCCGCTCACTCATCAAGCCGGCATCTGGGGATCGGGTCTCGACACACCGCTCAGTCGATCCGTCAGGCGATCCGACAGAACGCACCGCGCCGGTGGCGCCGGCCGTCAGATCATGAAGCGGCGCCGGATCCAGTCGGCGTACAACGGGTCGACGACAGTGACGCGGCCGGCGTCGGTGGCGATCTGGCCCTGTTCGATGAGATGTTGGCGGGCGTTTTGTGCCGACGAGCGAGACAGTGACAATAGCTCGGCGTCACGCCCGAACAGCACCCCGTCTGATGCTGCCAGACGCATCACGGCCTGATCGGCGGGGCTCATGCCGGAGAACCGCGTCTCATGACTGTTGGCGGTCTCGGCCCGGCACCGTTCCAGTGCTGTCTCCCACACCGCTACGGCGTCGATGCCGTCGCCTACCGCGAACCAGGCGGCGTCGGCGAGTTGCATCGAGCGTTGCGGGTGCCCGCCGGTGAAGGCGTGTATCCGGCCTGCCAGCCCGGCTGGTGGCATTGACGCGAACCCGTTGTCGATAAGTTCGACAACAGCGGCGAGTGTCAGCGGTGCGATGTCAACGAGGTCGGCTTGGGCGTATAACGGTTGGTCGGCGCCGGTGAACAACATCCGCATCGTTGATGGTTCCGACCCGGCGAACAGCAAACCGATCTGTTGATAGTGCGGTTGGAGTTTGGTGCGCAGCAGCCCGGCAGCCCCGTCGACACGGGTGATCGAGGAGAACTCGTCGAACACCACAACAGTCGGGTTTGTTCTGGCATGGGCGACCAGCACGTCCAGCAACCGGCCGGCCGTCAGGTCAGGGTCACGGCGGTCCGGGCGCGCCAGTGACGCCTTGACGACCCCCAAATTGACCTCCAACCCTGCAGCGACGCGGTCGAGGCCACGCCGGCGGGTCGCAGGGACCGCCGCCAGGGCGCTGTCGAGGCGGACAGCGAAATCGGCCCATGAGCGCAGTTCGTATAAGTCGGCGCGGATCACAGTGACGGTGGCGTCGAGTTGGGCGTCGACGCAGCCAAGCACGCTCGTCTTGCCGAACCGGCGGGGCCCGACCAGCACGGTAGGCCGGTGGGCGCTGACACGGGCGACGAGATCAGCGATCAGCGCATCGCGGCCGTGGACCTGGTGCGGTTCGAGTGGTCCGTGATGAGGAAATGGGCTGATCGACACCCTTGGAGCATACCACTGCCTGGCACTCTAGGAGTGCCATATTTTGGTATATAGCAAAGGATGCCGCGCGGTTAGCTGTGCTCGATCCACCACGACGCGGGCAGTCCGGGCGTCAGTACCTGGCATCCAACGTCGTCGCAACCCAGAGCGAGACGGCGATCGTAGGTGACGACAGCTTCGAGTTCTCCGGCGAGTTCCAGGGCGGCAGCGAGATGCAAAGCGTCGACCGTGCGCAGTGCATCCGGTCCGACGCTGCGCGCCGCGGCGAAGGTGGCGTCGGACAGTGTGAAGATGGTGAGCACATCAAGGTGCTCGTTGACGTCGGATGCCGGCACACCAAGGCGACGAGCGGCCCGGTGCGCTTCGACGTCGAGCAGAGATGACGACCAGAGGTCCTTACCGGCGAACGAGTCGCGTAACTCGGCCGAGTGTTCCTCGTCGATCACCAACTTCAGGAACGCCGACGTGTCGACGTACAGCATCAGCGGTCGCTGCGCAGATCATCGAGGACGTCACCAGTTGTCACCGGAGCCGGCCGTGGCGGGGGCGACTGCGCCACAGACCGCGTCGCCGGCCGGACCCTGCCTGCGGCGACCATCGCCGCGGTACCTCCGACTGATGACGGCGGTGCGAGCACGGCGACGAGCGTCCCGCGATCGGTGATGCCGACCGTCTCACCGCGACGAACCCGGCGCAGGACCGCCGAAGCGTGTTGCTGAAGTTCTCGCACCGGAACGCGCTCCATGTGCGTCGATCGTAGCACAAACTCTTGATCTTGATCCCTGCCTGCCTGACTCCTGCCTAGCGTCAACACCCCCGGCACGTCTGGAGGCAGATTGTCGGTTGAGAGGTCAGTCATATGATGAATACTTTCGGACAAGCCCGTAAGCGGCCAGGCGTGGCAAACACCGGTCCCCCCACGGCACTGGGGCCGGCAGTGTGCGGGTTTGTGTGGTGCTCGCAAGGGTGTGGCCGCTCCGCTCAGCCAGCGAGCAGTACGACCGTTTCGCTGACGGTGACATTGAGCGCGGTGGCGACGTCACCCAGCCTCGCGAGGCTCGCACCGGCGTAGCGGCTCGCCTCGTAGCGCTGGACCTGCTGCTCGGCGACTCCCAGGGCGTCAGCGAGGTCGGCCTGCGTCCAGCCGCGCGCAATGCGAGCCTTGATGAGTGCGTCCGCGAGGCCCGACAGCGTGGGCGACTCGAACGTTGTCATGGCACCGGAGCGAAGTTCGTCGTACTCGGCAAGCTCGACTCGCAGGTCATCGAGTTGACTCTGCAAAGCGTCAGCTTGCAGGTCGCGGAAGCCGTCGTCTCCGGCCGTCCCGTCTTCGACAGCGGCGAGAAGACGCTCCAACTCCGTCGCCTTCTTGCGCGTCTGCTGGTACTGACGGTCGTTGGCGATCATTACCACGTCTCCTTGCTGGGATCGATGACCACGATCCCTTTCGATGCTCCGTCTCGATCGGTTTGGAAGAAGTCGACGAACTGCTGGCCGCTGGCACCCTCGACGATGTTCGGGAGGAACTCGCCACCGAACCGGCGTTTCTGCGCGCCACGGCAATCGCTCAAGTCGAGAAGTTCGGGCGCGTCGTTTCGGAGCTGTACGCGATCGACACCGACAGGCGACCAGACCGCGTCGAAATCGCCAGGCTCCTCTTTCGCGGTCACCAAGCTTCCGTTCAACCAGACGGTGCAGCATCCAACGGCTCTAAGTGCCGCCAAGCCCTCTTGCAATCCGTCGAGAAGACGTCGCCTGCGCAGGTTCCAACCGAACCGCTCGCGAATCTCGTCCCAACTAGCGATGTGCTCACCCGGCGGCAACAACCCGGTAACAGGATCGAACGGCGGGATCGACATCCACACAATCTATCTGTTGTGTGCTCCGTCGGCACTGTCGGTTGCCGATAGCAGCGCGAGGACCGCGGCTTCGGTGATGAACCACATTCCGCGGCGTTCGGCCGGTGACATCGCGTCTTGAGAAGGCTGCCGTGACATGCGACGAATCGTCCATTCGAGCGAGTCGAGGACGACCTCGGTGCGCATGTGGTCGGCCGTCAAGCAGCCCGATCGGCCGGCTCGACCCGCCGAGGTGAGGTCGAGATTCGTCACTGGAGGAGCTCGAAAGCGCATGTCGTGCCGGGTCCGTTTACCAGACGGTGATCCGCGGTGACGAGCGTCGTTTCCAGGATCTCTGCGAGAGCGATGTAGGCAGCGTCGTACACGGTGACATTGTTGCGGAGTTCCCAACACCGTCGCAGCAGAGGGCGATGCGCAACGCGCTCGATGCGTAGCGCATCGAGGTCGGTGAGTGCTTGACCGGCTCGCGCCTGATCGAGTTGCGTGGCCGCGCAGAGTCTGCGCAACACCGAGGCGACTTCCAGATCGATCAGTTCGGGAGCGCTCAGCGGCTCAATGCTCAATCGGATACGGGCACGACGCCCATCGTCGCCGTCGTCGATGAGCGCCGTCACCAGAACGCTGGCGTCGATCACGATCATCTGGCATCGCGGTCCGAGCGCACAGCCCGAGCGGCGGCTCGGAAACCCAGTTTGCCTCCCGTTCGGTACTCGATGCGCTCGAGCACCTCGGCAACGGTGGGGGTCTGCGTGTCCTCGCGCAGCCGAGCGAGCAGGTACTCCTGTAGCGATTGACCTGCTGATGCGGCGCGGCGGCGCAAAACAGCATGGACATCGTCTGGAACGTCTTTGATCTGGATGCTCGGCATTGAACTCAATGTAGCGCCAAAGTAGCGCCACTACATTTGAAATGGCGCTACCGTGATCAAAGGCGGGTCGCCAGTCAGGTGATGTTGAGAAGCGCACGGCGGACAACGGCCATTGCCGCGGCGGGGGCACGATCGATCCGATCGAGGAGGCGCTCGACCGGAAGGCTGCGCATCAGATCGACCGCGTACACGCTGTTGTCGACCTCGACTCGCCAGGGAAACGGGACCTCGTCGGGTTCGCCGGTGACCTCTGGCGCCACCACAGCACGGCCGGAGATGCTGTGGAAGCGGCCGTTCGAGATCACGAGCACGCGTCGGCGACGCTCCTCGTTGAGATCAACGAAATGGATGTCGCCTGCGTTGATCACCCGAAGCCATCAAACGCTGTGTCGACTTCGGCGTCGCGAGCGGCCAGGCGGCGGCGTTCGTCGCCGGGGAGAGAGCGTCGCCAGTCTGCAGCTGCCTCGGCCCGCACCCAGAATCTGTCTGCTTCGAGGGCGTCGAGGGCCTCGACGATCGTGTCTTCGTAGGTGTCGCCTCCCAGAGCCCGGATTCGATCGCGCGTCTCGATGCTCAGTTTCACCGTCGTTGCTCTCATATACCGCGAGTATACCGATGGGGGCTTGCCACGACGGACAAACAGGCAGACCAGATCCGGCCCGGTTCACGACTCCGAGCGCCGGTTGTGCCAGGCGCCCGATCGGCAAGCGTGGTGAGAGGCCCTCTCTCGGCTGACACGAACCCAACGCCGACAGCAAGGCAGCGATTGAATCCGACGATCAACGATCTGGGTGCCATCGGCGCCAATCGCCCAGGCTCACAGCCCGGGCGTGGCACCCAGATCTCAGGGAACGCGGCAAGGCGCCGTCGGTCAGTAGCATCCCTCGCCGCTCTCGACCGCCGACAGTCGAGTCGTGAAAACCGCCATGAGCTGCGTTCTTTAGTCCCTTTATAGGGTTGCGACGACGCTGGTCGGGCCAAACCGCCGAAGCCCTCGGCTCCGTGCAGCTCGACCGCTTGGGCGGTGGTCAGCCTTGGTGAGTAGTTGGCGCTTCGACTTGGCGGGTGGTGCGACGGGCGACATCGAGGTCTCGGCTTCGAGGCGCGCGCGATACCGAGGAAAGTGGCCGATTGTCAGAAGCAATCCGGGGCGGGCAAGATGCCAGCATGAGCACCTTCTGGTACCACGGTTTGGAACTCCCGTACTTCGACCACCTCTACAACCTGACGTGGAACAACGAACGCCGGATCGAGATTCCGGTCGCCAACTGGTGGATGACGGCTTACGCCGCCGGCCAGGGCGTGGAGGTTGGCAACGTGATCGGGCACTACGGCCGACGTACTCACGATGTGGTCGACCGCTACGAAGAGGTGTCGTGGTACCAGGACCAGAACGTGCAAAACATCGACGTGTTCGAGATGACCGGGTGCTATGACTGGATTCTGTCGCTGTCTACGATCGAGCACGTCGGCATCGACAACCCGCCCCACGATCCATCTCGGGCGGTGGCCGCGCTCGCCCATCTGCGTAGCCTGCTCGTACCTGGCGGGCGGATGCTGATCACATTCCCCACTGGATACAACCGAGCGGTCGACGAGATGGTGATGGCGGGCACGAGCCGGGCTGACCGGTGCTGCACGCTCAGCCGTGGCGCTGACGGAGCCGAGTGGTGGGTTCAGGACGCCGAACCGACGGTCAAGCCGTACGCAGCGACTACAGCATGGGCTGAGACCTGCTTCTTCGGAGAATTCACTGGCAGCTAGAAGCCGACAAACCATCCCCGCAGGTAGTACCACGCCTGGGTGGGTGTTGCATAAACCTCCCCGGGGATGCTCGCGTTGGCGGCGCGGGTCTGAAAAACCTGCGGGGTGTCATCGTTCAACTTTGTGTCGTGTGATCGTGATCAGTTGTTGTTGTTGCCGCCGTCGTTGTCGGATTGGTTGGCGGAGGATCATTTGGCGTGGTTCGTGATC
>JANNHY010000206.1:0-5862 GCA_031404635.1 Ilumatobacteraceae bacterium | reverse complement strand
CCTCGACGCCGCCCTGCACTCGTTCGATCCCGGCGATCTGCGGTCGTGGTGCGCGTCGCTCGATGAACCGACCTTCGTCGGATCGAGCGGCCGGGTATTCCCGGCGTCGTTGCGAGCCACATCCCTGTTGCGGGCCTGGCTGGCCCGCCTGGCCGAGTTGGGTGTGACAATCGCGGTCCGCCATCGATGGCTCGGGTGGTGCACGACGCCCGACGGGCACGTCGATGCGCGGCGGTCGCTGTTTTCGCGTGCGGATGGGAGCACTGTCGAGGTGACGACCGATGTGACGGTGCTGGCGCTCGGCGGGGCGAGTTGGCCACGGGTGGGCTCCGACGGTGGGTGGGTGGCGGCGTTCCAGCGCGCCGGCGTGGAGGTCAGCGACTTCCGTCCCGCCAACTGCGGCATCCGGGTCGACTGGACCGAGCACTTCGCGGCGCGCTTCGCCGGTGTACCTGTGAAGAACGTGGCGATCACCGTGGCCGGAACACCGGTGCGCGGCGATGCGATGGTCACCCGCAACGGCCTCGAAGGCGGCCCGGTCTACGCGCAGTCCCCAGCTATCCGCGAGGCCATCGACCGTGACGGTCGCTGCACCGTGGCAGTCGATCTGCATCCGGACCTCACCGTCGAACGTCTGTGTGAGCGACTCGGGCGACGGAGGCCGAAGGATTCACTCGCCACCGCGCTGCGTCGCACCATCGGGTTGACGCCGGTGTCGGTGTCGCTGCTGCGCGAGGCCACCAGCAATCGCGTCCCGACGGATCCGAGCCAACTTGCCGCGCTCGTGAAGTCGGTGCCGCTCGTCGTCGAATCGACCATGCCGATCGATCGAGCCATCTCGACCGCCGGCGGCGTCGCCCTCGATGAAGTGAACCGGTCATTCATGCTGCGTCGCCTTCCGGGAACGTTCGTCGCCGGGGAGATGCTCGACTGGGAGGCGCCGACCGGCGGCTACCTGTTGCAGGCCTCGTTCAGCACGGCGGTGGCAGCAGCGCGAGGCGCAATCGAGTGGCTCGGCGGCGATACGACCTGAAACCAAGCAGCGTTTGTGAGTTGGCGCCCCGTATAGGGGCCGCAGTCGTCAAACGTCGCCAAATCAGTGGGCGGCCCATGCTGTCTCGGCGCGGTCTGCCGACGACCGGAGGAACACCTTACTGCCCGCGGCGAGATCGAGTCGGTCCGCTTCACCTCGCGTGATCTGGATCCAGACGTCATGGTTGTCGGCGATGGCGTCGACGCGTACTTCGAAGCCGAGCCGGACGAGACGGACCACGGTCGCCTGTATCGCCATAGGCTCGCTGTGCGTAAGGATCTCGATGTCGTGAGGGCGAACGGCAGCACCACCCAGCTTCGTCACCGGACCGAGAAAGTTCATGACGAAGTCGTTGACTGGCTGGTCGTACAGCTGATCCGGGGTGCCGATCTGCTCGATGGAACCGTTGTTGATGACGACGATCTCGTCGGCCACCTCCATCGCTTCCTCCTGGTCGTGGGTGACGAACACGGTTGTGACGTGAACCTCGTCGTGGAGGCGTCGCAACCAATCACGGAGTTCCTTACGCACCTTTGCATCGAGTGCGCCGAAGGGTTCGTCGAGCAGCATGACCTGCGGCTCTACGGCGAGGGCTCGGGCGAGGGCCATTCGTTGGCGCTGCCCACCGGAGAGTTGTGAGGGATACCGGTCGGCGAACTGTTGGAGGTGGACGAGGGCAAGCAGTTCGTTGACGCGCGCTTCGACTTCTCGCTTGGGTCGCTTGCGGATCTCGAGCCCGAACGCAACGTTGCCGCGCACGGTCATGTGCTTGAACGCCGCGTAGTGCTGGAAGACGAAGCCAACATTTCGCTGTTGCGGTGGCAGCGACGTCGAGTCCTCGCCGGCGATCTCGATCGAGCCTGAATCCGGGTGCTCGAGACCGGCGATGATGCGCAGCAGCGTCGACTTGCCGCCGCCGCTCGGGCCGAGCAGGGCAGTCAGTGAACCGGTCGGAATATCGACGGAAACGTTGTTCAAGGCGACGAAATCGCCGAAGCGCTTGTCGACATTGTGCACGCGGATGCCCATCAGCTTGGTTCCTCCGGCCGCAAAACATTGATCACGATGAGGATCATGATGGCCACGATGGCGAGCGTAACGGACACCGCGTATGCGGTGGTCTGGTCGAAGTTCTGAAAGCGTTCCTCGACGACGAGGGTCGCGGTTTGCGTCTTGTCGATCAGTCGACCGGATACCACGGCGACGGCGCCGTACTCTCCCAGTGATCGCGCCAGGGTGAGCACGATGCCGTAGGCGAGCGCCCAGCGAATCGCCGGCAGTGTCACCCGGCGGAACGTCTGGAGGCGGTTGGCGCCGAGCGTCCACGCCGCCTGTTCTTGTTCGATGCCGATCTCCTCGAGCACCGGAGCCACCTCTCGCACGACGAGCGGGAGCGAGACGAACATCGTGGCCAGCACCATGCCGGGGTAGGCGAAGATGACCTTGATTCCGTGATCATCGAGAAATCCTCCGATCGGGGCAAACCGCCCGTACACCAGGATCAGGGCGAGGCCGACGACGACGGGCGACACCGCGATCGGGAGGTCGATGAGCACGCTGAGCAAGCGTCGACCCGGAAAGCGATGGCGGACGAGCAAGATGGCGACGCCGACACCGAAGACCGTGTTCAACAGCACAGCCCAGAAGGCGACGATGGCCGTGACCCGGAAGGCATGCAACACCGACGAGTCGGTCAGTGAATCGACGACCGGGCCGATTCCGTTCTCGAAGGTACGCCAGAAGATCAAACCGACGGGAACCCCGACGAGCAGCGTCAGGTAGGCGAGCCCGACGACCCGCAGCGTGTATCTAGGCATGACGCGCGGCCCATCGTTGAAGCAGGTCGAGGCCGAGCAAGACGACCAGGGCGATCACGAGGAGCACCGTGGCGACCGCGGCGGCACCGCCGGTGTTGTCGGTCTCGACCTGCGCAAAAATGTAAACCGACGCCACTTGGGTCTTGAACGGAAGATTGCCGGAGATCAGCACTGTCGAACCGAACTCGCTGATGGCCCGGGCGAAGGCCAGCGCCGTGCCCGCCGAGATTGCCGGTAGCAGGTTCGGTAGAACGATCCGCCGGAAGGTCGTGAACTTGCCGGCGCCGAGTGAGGCAGCAGCCTGTTCCATCTCGACATCGAGTTCGAGGAGCACGGGCTGCACTGTGCGGACGACGAACGGAAGCGTCACAAACAGAAGCGCTACCACGACACCGGCGCGGGTAAATGCGAGTTCGAGCCCGACAGGACTGTTCACCCCGTAGAGCGTGAGCAGCACCAATCCAGCGACGATCGTCGGCAGTGCAAACGGCAGGTCGATGAGCGCATCGACGACCCGCTTGCCGCGGAAGTCGTCGCGGACGAGCACCCAGGCGATCAACGTGCCAAAGGCGGCGTTCGCCAAGGCGACGAGCAGGGCGCTGCCGACCGTGAGACGGATGGCGGCCGCGGCCTCCGGCGCGGTTGCCGCATCCCAGAACGATCCGAGGCCGTCCTTCTGACCCTGCCACACGACCGCGCCGAGGGGGATGAACACCAGCAGGCTGAGCCACAGGGTGGCCAGTCCTACCCCGAAGGCGGTGCCCGTGTTGAGCGCGGCCAGGCCGCGGCGCCGCCCGAAGACCGGACCGCGCAGCGTGGCGGTGGCGTCAGCCAACTGATACTCCGATAGCACGCTCGACGTCGGCCATGATGCTCTGCTTGGGATCGAAGAACTTCTTCGACACGTCGCTCCAGCCGCCGAAGTCGGCGATCGTGAACAGACCGGTCGGCGTCGGGAAGTCGTAAGGGCCCTCCACTCCGTCAATGACCGGACGGTAACCGTTGTCCGCAAAAATCTCTTGAGCTTCCGGTCCGCGCACGTAGTCGAGGAATGCCTTGGCCTGCTCGAGGTGCCCGGTCGAGGTGGTGATGGCGACCGGGTTCTCGATCAGAATCGTCGCGTCCGGCACGATGTAGTCGATGTCCTGCCCGTTCTGCTGGGCGAAGATCGCCTCGTTCTCGTAGGCCAGCAGTACATCACCCTTACCCGACGTGAAGGTCTGTAGCGACTTGCGGGCATTGTCGTCTTGAACCGGCACGTTCTCGAACAGGGCGTTGAGGTAGGCGACGCCCTCCGCTTCGGTGCCGCCGCCCTCGATGATTTGACCATACGCGGCCATCACGTTCCATCGGGCCCCACCGGAGGTGAACGGATTGGCCGTGATCACCTCGACGCCGGGTTTGGCGAGATCGGCCCAGCCGGTGATGTGCTTCGGGTTCCCCTTGCGCACGACGAGCACGACGATCGAGTCGGTCACGTTGCCGCCGTACGGGTCGTCGTTCCAATCCTCGGCGACCAGGCCTTCCTTGACGAGCCGGGTGACATCGGGCTCGAGCGAGAAGGCGACGTAGTCGGCCTCGAGGCCGGCGACGACCGCCCGGCTCTGGTCACCGGAGCTGCCGAACGACTTCGTGAACGTGATGTTCTTGCCCTGCGTCGTTGCCTTGAATGCCTCGATGATCTTCTCGTATGCCTCCTGCGGCGTGGAATAGGCCACCAGCGAAAGTTCGGCCGCCGGCAGTTCGACAGCTGCCGCGGTGGCGGGATCAGTTGCAGCCTGGGTCGCGGCGGTGGTGTCGGCTGTGCCGACTGCCGATGGCTTGCTGTCGTCGCCGCATGCGGTGACAGCGATAACGGCAACCAGAACAACGCCCACCAGGCGCACAATGGGCGATTGGGATAGTCGCATGGGGGTCCTCCGTGGGTCGGTCGAAGCCAACCCGATAATGTTGATCTGATTAGTCGGGATTATTTCCCAGCAGTATGGTAGGAAAAGAGCGCCTTCGTCAAGGACATGCGTCACAATGAGCGAGTGAGAATCAGTGCCGGCCTCGACTACGCACTCCGAGCGATGGTCGAACTCGCCGCTGCCATCCCCGCAGGACGACCGGTGAAAGGTGACGAAATCGCCGCCCGCCAGGCCATCCCGTACCGGTTCTTGGCGCAATTGCTAGCCGAGCTTCGCCGGGCGCAACTGGTGTGCAGCGGCAGGGGTTATGCGGGCGGGTACTGGCTGGCGGTGCCGGCGGAGCAAATCACCGTTGCCGACATCGCCCGGGTGATCGACGGCCCGCTGACTGACGTGCATGGCATGTCGCCGGAGCTGTTCGGGCCTCCGGGAGTCGCCGGACCGACGAGGGAACTGTGGATCGCGGCGCGGGCGGCGCTGCGTTCGGTGCTCGAGCAGGTCACCATCGCCGACCTCGCCGCCGGCACCCTGCCTCCTGCCGTCGCCGCGCTGCTCGACGACCCCGACGCCTGGACCCGGCGCCCGGACCCAAACCCGCAGCGTTTGTGACCTGGCGCCCCGTATGGGGGCCGCAGTCGCCAAACGCAGTGCGAACCCGCAGTTGCGGGGCGGGTTCAGCCGCTGTTGCGCAGGCCTGTGGCCACCCCGTTGATCGCCAGGTGAACGCCGCGCTGCACCAGTTCCGTCTGATCACCGGCACGCCAACGACGCAATAGAGCCACCTGCAGATGGTTGAGCGGGGCGATGTAGGGGATGCGGTAGCGCACACCGCGAGCCAGGGCAGGATTGTCGTACAGCAGGTCGTCGTGACCTGACACCACCTGTGCCGCCCAGACTGCCCTGGCATGCTCGGCAGCGACGACGTCGAAGAATTCCTTGGCGCCCGGCACGTCGGCTGCCAGCGTCTGGTAGCGGGCGGCAATGGTCAGGTCGGTCTTAGCCAACACCTGGGCCATGTTCGACACCACGGTGCGGAACCACGGCCATCGCTCGTGCATCTCGTGCAACTCTGCCAGCCTGGCCTGGTCGTGGCCCACCCAGC
>JANNHY010000205.1:0-10389 GCA_031404635.1 Ilumatobacteraceae bacterium | reverse complement strand
GCGAGCACTGCCGGCAGCACGCAGCCGCTGGCGGCCCAGGCACCGCCGTCATCGAAGGGCACGCTGCGGTGGCGGCCCACCCACAGATCCATCAGCACGTTGGCCGGGCCGGCCCAGGCCAGCATCCGCATGAGGTAGCTGATCCAGAACGGCAGGACCAGCGCAGCGAGCAACACGCCACGCCACCGGCTGGCATGACGAGCGACGTAATAGGCCACTGGATACCCGATCAGGCAGCACAGCGCCAACGCCGACCCGACAAACGACAGAGTGCGAACCACCACACCGCCGAGATCGCCGCCGAAGACTCGATCGATGACCTTGTTCATCGCCGTGAAGTCCCACGACAATGGACTCCACACCGGGTCGGGCGTGCGCAGGATCGGGTCGACGCGACCGAAGGCAACGGCGCAGATGGCATAGAACGGGACGACGAACAACGCCAGCAGCCAGGCCACACCCGGCAGGCTGAGCCACGCCCAGAACCCGTTGCGATGACCCCCGGGCGCAGCGCCGGCGGCGTTGGCCATGCCTCAGGCTCCGGCGCGGAACTTCGACCAGGCGTCGTTCCACAGCGCCTCGACCTCGGCGCTCAATTGCAAGTAACGCAACCCGTCGTTGATCTGTTCGTTCGACAGCACGCAGCTACGCAGCGACTCGGGCACGAGCCCGGCGTCGATCAACTCCTGGGCGCCGAGCCCCTCGATCGCCGGCTGATAACCGACAAACCCGAAGTTGATCTCAGCATTGGTCTTGTCGAGAATGTGGTCGATGAACAGGTGCGCAAGCACAGGGTTCTTGGCCTTGGACAATACGCACATGGTGTCGTTGGCGATGGCCGCGGTTTCCGGCTGCCAGTAGGCCAGTACCTCGGGGCCGGTTCCCCCTGGCAGGTAGTACTGCGCGTTCAACATGTCGCCGCTCCAGGTGTGGGCAACCGTGGTCGAGCCCTCGGGAACCGTGTGGTAACCCTCGATCTCGACCTTGATGTTCATCAGGTTGGTCAGCTCGCCGAGATCGTCGCCTGCCTGCTTGATGACCGCCGGATCCTCGGTGTTGAGGTCCGTCAGTCCCTTGCGCAACATCGCCGCCGACAGTCCCTCGCGCGCGTCGTCGAGGAGTGACGTGACACCTTTGTACTCGGGGTTCCACAGCGTGTCCCAAGAGACGGTGGCCGGGTCGACCTTGTCGGCGCGAAAGCCGATGCCGGTGCTGAAGACGGTGTAGGGGACCGTGTAGGTGCCGCCCGCGTCGTAGTATGGATCGCGCAAGGAGGCCGCTACGTTGCCAATGTTGGTGAGATAGGTCTTGTTAAGCGGCTGGACGAGTCCGGTCTCGACCAACTTGAACAGCGTCGTGGTCGAGGCGCTGTGATCGAGGTCGACATCGACCGCACCCGATGCCAGCTTCGTGATCGCCTCGTCGTCGGTGGTGAAGGTGGTGATCTCGACCTTGACGCCGTACTTCTCCTCGAACGATGTGACGACATCGGGGCTGACGTACGAGTCGTAGTTGAAGATCCGCAGCGGACCGGCCTCCGGCTCCAAGCCGTCCTCGATCGCCTTGGTATTCTTCCCTGAGGAGGAGCTTGCACTGTCGTCACCGCATGCCTGCAGCAGCGGCACACCGCAGGCTAGTGCCAGCCCGAGGCGGGCCGAGCCGCCGAGTGCCTGTCGCCGAGTAAAACGTCTGTCCATGATTCTCCCCCAGTACACGCAACGGCGAGGTTAGTCGGTCATGTAGGACCGGTAGGTGGCAAGGAAGTCGACGATCAATTGATCCTGCGGAGCCAGTATCCCGTGGACGAAATACCGTGATGACACACCGCGCTGCACGCGCTCCGACACGTCGTAGTCCTGCTTGCCGACCAACTCGCTGAACTCGACGATCTCGTGCGGGTCGAAGCCGTCGGCGGCGATGGTGTCGGGGGCGAACAAGTACTCCATGACCACCGTGGTCTCGCCCGGACCCTTGGGCCACATCGACGACACGATCACGCATGTGCCGGTGACGTCGACCAGCATGTTCGGGAAAGCCGTCGCGCCGTAGTACGACTCGGCCTCGTCGGCGGGCATGTGCGGCAGCAGCGGCAGGCTCGACCGGCCGGTCAAGCTGAAACTGTTACCGCGGATGGTGACACCGCCGTCGAGTCGCGCCGGGTCGACCACGGACCCCGTCTTGTAAAGAGGCACGATGTCGACCAGTTCGGGATGAACCCACGAACAGTGCAGGCACTCCTGATAGTTCTCGAGCAGGATCTTCCAGTTGGCTCGCACGTGCGATGAGGTGGTCACCGCTGTACCCAACTCACCGAGGCGAAGGTGTTCGAATTTCTGCACCGAATCCAGCCCGGCGGCGAACGAGTCGAGTAGCGGCGTCGGCTCGGGCGACAGGTTGACGAACACGAAACCCTGCCAGACCTCGCAGGCGACGCTCCACAGCGACAGCGATTCGCGGTCGATTTCGTGTGCGCTGAGGTGCGGCGTGCCGATCAACCGGCCATCGAGCGAATACGTCCAGGCGTGATACGGGCAGGTGATCCCAGACTTCGACCCAGGTCCGCTCAGCTCGCACAATCGCGCCCCGCGATGACGGCAGACGTTGGCGTGAGCGTGTACGCGACCATCGCGATCCTTGACCAACAGCACGCTTTCCCCGGCGACGTCGGCGATGAAACGGTCGCCGGATGCAAGACGGTCGCTGCGGCACACGTAGAACCACGATCGATGAAAGATGCGCTCGCGCTCGCGCTCGTATACCTCGGCGGAGCTGTACTCGTGGCCGGTGAGGGTCGGGGTGGGGATGAGGCGACTCGATGTCATCGCTGCCCGCCGCTCAGCAATACCCGCCGGCGGCGTACTCGTGAGAGTGGCCGTCGGCACAGGATCCAACCAGGGTCGCGAACCGTTCGACATTGTCGCAGAAGCGGTCGACGTCGGCGTCGGTGTGCATCGGCGAGATCGTCCACTGCTCGCTCTTTCCCCAGGGCGCCATGAACACGCCGCCGTTGTGTTGGACGAGGAAGTGCAGGTGGCTGAGCCCGGTGTCCATCGCCAGAAAGTCGCGACAGTTGCGCGCCGGGGTCTCGTTGAAGACCAGCGAGCCCTTGAACGCGTAGGCGTATCCATAACCGGGTACGCCGTGTCGCTGCAGCGACTTCATCGACCGCTCGAACATCTCCAGCGAACGTGCGCCGGCGCGGCGGTAGGCGTCGTCGGTGAGCACCTCGGTCAGCATGGCCCGTGCGGCTGCCATCGTCAGCGGGTTGCCGTTGAACGTGCCGACCTGGTCGTAGCGGCCGTCGCTGATCGCCGACATCACCTCGCCCGTTCCACCGATGGCGCCGCAGGGCACACCGCCACCGAGCGCCTTGGCAAGACAGACGATGTCGGGGGTGACGCCGAACAACCCGGTCGCCCCGCCCGGGTGCACGCAGAGGCCAGTCTTGACCTCGTCGAATGCCAGCAGCACGCCGTACCTGCGGGTGAGTCGGCGCACGCCCTCGAGGTAGCCGGGGTCGGGCGGGATTATGCCCGCGTTCATCATCATCGGCTCCATGATCATCCCGGCAATCGAGCCCTGGTTGGCGCGCAGCACTAGCTCCAGCGCGGCGAGATCGTTGAATGGCACGAGGTGCACGAGGTCGGCAATCGCCTGCGGGATGCCCGCCGCGGCAACGCGGTGCGGTCGATCGGCGGGACCGAGCTGGTCGAGGTTGCGCCACTGCGACACCATCACCGAATCGTGGTGCCCGTGATAGCTGCCCTCGATCTTGATGATCTGATCGCGTCCCGACACGGCCCGCATCAGGTGGACGGCATCCATCGTCGCCTCGGTGCCGGAGTTGTTGAACCGCCACAATGGCAGGTCGAAGCGGCGCGCCAGCTCACGAGCGACGATGATCGAGTCTTCGGTCGGCTGTGCGAAGTGAGTGCCTTGAGTGACACGACGTTGAACGGCTTCGACAATTGCCGGATTGGCGTGGCCGGCGATCATCACGCCGTACCCGCCGTGCAGGTCGACATACTCGCTACCGTCGACATCCCACACGCTCGAACCGTGGCCGTGACTGACCCACACCGCGGCCGGGCGCGAGATCATCCAGTTCGACGTAGCTCCCCCGGCGAGCACCTCCGAGGCCTCGACGGCGCAGGCAATAGACCTCGGCACGCGGGCAAGGAAGCGGGCCTCCTCCTCGTCGATCGTCGTATCGATGGTGACTGGCTTGTTGTCGATGACGGCCACTGCGGCCTCTCCTTTGTCGGTCGCTGACTCATCAGTCAGTGATACTGACTGGTGAGTCTACTCGATTGGCCGATGCGTTTCTCACCGCAGTCAAGGAGCGTTTCGCCAACCGTGCCGATCGCGGCAATACTGATCGTCGATGACCACAGAGAGTGCCTTTGTGGCAGCGGCGGAGCGGCTACGACGCGACACTGCTGACCGCAATCCTGCTTCGCGTGAGCAGCACGCTCGTGCCAGAGCCGTGCTGCCCGGTGGGACCACGCGCGCGATCCTGCACCACGCACCATTCCCGCTGACGTTCGTGAGCGGTGACGGCGGCACCCTGATCGACGTCGACGGTCACCGCTATGTCGACCTCGTCGGCGACTACACCGCCGGCCTCCTCGGACATTCCGAACGGCGCGTGCACGCCGCAGTGGCCGAGGCGTTGGCCACCAACACCAGCGTCGGCGGGGTTCATCCCGCCGAGATCCGCTTTGCCGAACTGGTCTGCCATCGCTTCGGCCACCAGCGGGTGCGCTTCACCAACTCCGGCACCGAAGCCAACCTGATGGCCCTCACGTTGTCGAGGATCGTCACCGAGCGCTCGACGATCATGGTCATGTTCGGCGGATATCACGGCGGCGTGTTCTACTACTCGCACGGCAACGCGCCGTGGAACGTGCCGTTCCCAACGATCATCGCCCCCTATAACGACCTCGATGCCTGCGAGGCGCTGATCAACGAACACGCCGCCGACCTCGCCGCCGTGATCGTCGAACCGATGCTCGGATCTGGGTGTGTGCCCGCCGATTCCCGCTTTCTAAGTGGCGTCGCCAATGCCACATGGCAAGCCGGGGCAATTTTCATCACCGACGAAGTGATGACCTCGCGGCACGGTCCGCGGGGGCTGGCCGACCTGATGGGAGTGCGTCCCGACATCGCCACCTACGGTAAGTACTTTGCCGGTGGCTTTTCGTTCGGCGCCTTCGCCGGTCGCGCCGACCTGCTTGATCGTTTCGACGTGTCGAAGCCCGACTCGATTCCCCACGCCGGCACGTTCAACAACAACATCGCCACCATGTCGGCGGGCTGCGTTGTGTTGTCGGAACTGTTCACCTCCGACACGGCCGTCACGCTGACCGCCCGCGGCGAGGACCTGCGGATACGAATCGACGATGTCCTGCATCAGCACAAGGTGCCGCTCAGCATCACCGGCTTCGGCTCGATGAATGCCGTGCACGCCCTCGAACGCCCCCCGCAGAACGGCGCCGATCTGCTGGAGAGAGATCCCTTCCTGCAAGAAGCGCTGTTCCTGGCGTTGCTGCAACGTGGCGTCTACACCGCCCCGCGCGGCAGCCTCAATCTCGGACTGGCGATCACCGACAGCGATCTCGAGCACTACCTCGGCGCACTCGACGAGTCGCTCGGCGAACTCGCCGACGCGATGTAGACCAAGTCTGCCGATCGGCGACCTTCCTCGATACCGCGCCGTTCGAAGCGGGTGGTCGGCCGCCACGATGGGCGCTCGATCGCTCCACCGGTCAGCGTCGCCGCCCCGTCACAGACCCGACGCATCTGCGTGGCGTAGTCGGCGGCATCGGTGGCCAGATGCAGCATGCCGCCCGGGCGAAGCAGCGGCACCAGTCGGTCGATGACGTCCGGTCGGATCAGCCGCCGGTTGCGCTGGCGATGCTTCGGCCACGGGTCGGGGAAGAAGACCCGGATGGCTGCAAGCGAGCGCGCCGGAATACGAGCAACGAAGTCGATGACATCGCCTTCGACTAGGCGGACATTGCGCAGCCCGCGATTCTCGATTTCCTCGAGCACCGCGGCAACCCCTGGGGTGTGCACGTCGATGCCGATGACCCGCTCACGCCGGCGCACCTCCGCCAGTTCGATCAACGCCTCGCCACCACCGAAGCCGACGTCGAGGACCACCTCGCCGGCCGTGTCGCCGACCTGGCCGAACACATCGTCAAACGACAGTTGCGGGCCCTCCACGGCGATCCCCCATTTGCACATCGCCCGTTGGTAGGCGGCAGTTCGCAACGGCGACAAGCCGCGGCGGCGCGGCTTGAACGACCGCTGTGGAGGATGGATCAGGCCAGGTGGTATCGACACGGGACGATGATGGTAACGGGCGCAAACGTGCAAGGCTGATGGGCATGGCGTGGTTGGTCACTGAAGGACGAGTGCTGGCCTCCTGCGAGTCAGCGACGGAGCGGCGCACGAGAACTCGCGGGCTGCTCGGCCGCGACGGCATCGAAGGCGCTCTGGTACTTACGCGCTGTCGGTGGGTGCACACCGTCGGCATGCGCTTTGCTCTCGACGTCGCCTATCTCGACGAGAATGGCGTTGTAGTCAAGACCGTGCACATGCCCTGTCATCGCATCGGTGCACCGGTGTGGCGAGCCAGGACGGTGATCGAAGCCCAGGAGGGCGCGTTCGAGCGCTGGGGGCTGCGGGTCGGCGATGTCGTGGAGGTACGCGAATGACGGGAACGTTGGTGCTCGTGGCCACTCCTATCGGCAACCTCGGTGACCTTTCACCCCGCGCCGTCACCACGTTGCAGCGCTCCTCGCTGATCCTGTGTGAAGACACTCGCCACTCCGGCAGGCTGCTCTCCCACGCCGGCATCAGTGGGGTACGCCTCGCTGTCTGCAACGAGCACACCGAGACCGACCGCAGCCGCGAAGTGCTGTCGCTACTCGACTCCGGCGAATCGGTCAGTTTGATCACCGACGCAGGCACCCCCGGAATCTCCGACCCGGGGTCGCGGCTCGTGCGCGTCGTGCTCGATGCCGGCCACACCGTCTCGGCCGTGCCGGGCCCAGCAGCGTTCGTGATGGCCCTCGTCGTCAGCGGATTCGACGCCACACGCTTCGTGTTCGAGGGCTTCTTGCCGCGATCGGGGCGCGAGCGCGCCAACCGACTCGCCACCATCGCCGCCGAGCCGCGCACGACGGTGATGTACGAGGCGCCGCATCGCATCGAGCGCACCGTCGGCGACCTCGCCGCAGCGTGCGGAGGGCAACGCCTCGTGGCTGTGGCGCGCGAGCTGACCAAGATCTACGAATCAGTGTGGCGCGGCTCGCTCGACTCTGCAGTTGGGCATGTCTGCTCGACGGCGCCGCGTGGCGAGTACGTCATCGTGCTCGAGGGTGCCCCAACGCGCGGCGAGGTCAGTGACGACGAGATCCGATCGGCGCTCTACCTGGCGCTCGCCCGCCATAGCCGCAAGGATGCTGTCGCCGTCGTTGTCGGCCAGCTCGAGGTGCCCAAGCGGCGGGTGTACGACCTGGCGCTGGCCGTGGGTCGCGATGAGGTGTCGCGATGAGTGAGCACACCCAGTATGTGCCGAGTGGGCCGAGCGCAGCATTCTTCGATCTCGATCGCACGCTGATCAGCGGTTCGAGCGCTTTCGTGCTGGGTGTCGCAGCGTGGCGCGCCGGTCTGGTGCCACCGGCTCAGTTCGGCAGAGACGCCATGGGCGCGGTGGCCTTTCGTTTCAGCGGCGCCAACGACAACACCTCCAACAGCGTCCGCGATCGCATCCTCGGTGCCGTGAAGGGCATACGCGTCGACGATCTCGTCGCCCTGAACGCCGAGATAGTTCCCAAGCTGCTCGCCAAGGTCCGACCCGAGGCTCAAGCCCTGGTCGACCGACACCGCCACGCCGGGCGGGCGACGTACATCGTCTCGGCGTCACCGGTCGAGTTGGTCGAACCGCTGGCCAAGGCACTCGGCATGACGGCAGGGATCGGCACCGTCAGCGAGATCGCCGACGGGGTGTACACGGGCGAACTGGCGGGCCCGTTCTGCTACGGCCCGGGCAAGGTCGAGGCGATCAGCGACCTGGCCAAGTGGGAGAACCTCGATCTCGGTCAGTGCTATGCCTACAGTGATTCGGCCAGCGACCTGCCGATGATGGAGGCCGTGGGCCATCCGGTCGCCGTCAACCCCGATGCCAAGTTGGAGCGAATCGCTCATCACAACGGATGGCCGATCGTCGTGTTCAGCAAGCGGACCAAGGCAGTTGTTCGCCGAACAACACAAGCCCTCGGCACCGCCGGGGTTGCCGTGGCCGGGTTCGCGGCCGGCACCCGTTACGCCCGCGCCCACCTGCGCGGCTTGCGGCGCTGACGGGTTGTCGTGCGGAAGTCACTTGCCCCGACCACCACCTCGCGACGTATCCTGGGCAGCGTGAGGACACCGACTCGAACCCGTCGAATGCGCACCGGCTTCTAACCAGCCGCCGTTTCGCCATTCCTCGAAAGGATCCAGTCGTGAGCAACTACTACCTCACCACCCCCATTTACTACGTCACGGCCAAGCCACACCTCGGCCATGCGTACACGACCATCGTCGCTGATGCGCTCGCCCGATGGCACCGCTTGCTCGGCGATCGGGTGCACTTCCTCACCGGCACCGACGAACACGGTCAGAAGGTACAGCAGGCCGCAGAGGTCGCCGGCTTGTCACCACAGGAGTTCACCGATTCGATCGCCCCGCTTTATCAGCAGGCATGGCAGCAGCTGAACATCTCCAACGACGATTTCATCCGCACGACCGAGCAACGCCACAAGGTCGGGGTCGGCGAGTTGCTGCAGCGCTGCTACGACGCCGGCGACATCGAACTAGACCTCTACAAGGGCAAGTACTGCATCGCCTGCGAGGAGTACTACACCGATGACGAACTCGACCCGGGCGACCTGTGCCGGATCCACAAGAGGCCCGTCGAAAGCGTGGAGGAGGAGAATTACTTCTTCCGCCTCAGCCGCTTCCAAGACCGCCTGCTCGAATGGTACGCCGCTCACCCGGGAGCCATCGTGCCCGAGTTCCGTGGCAACGAGGCGCTCGGTCTGATCCGCAGCGGCCTGCGCGATTTCTCGGTCAGTCGCACCAGCCTGACCTGGGGCATACCGTTACCTTGGGACCCCAAGCACGTCGCCTACGTGTGGTTCGACGCCTTGGCCAACTACCTCACCGCCATCGGCTACGGCAGCGACACCGAACGGTTCAACACCTGGTGGCCGGCCCATCACCTGATCGGCAAAGACATCATCCGCCATCATTGCGTGTACTGGCCGGCCATGCTGATCAGCGCCGGCATCGAGCCACCCGCCGGGTGGGCGGTCGGCGGTTGGGTGCTGGCGGGCGGCGAGAAGATGAGCAAGACCACCGGCAACGTCGTCAACCCTCTCGATCTGATCGCCGACATCGGCGTCGACGGGTTCCGCTACTACATCCTCGCCGAGACCCCGTACGGCAATGACGGCGACTTCACCTACGAGGGCTTGATCGCTCGGTACAACTCCGATCTGGCCAACAACCTCGGCAACCTGCTGGCTCGGGTAGCGACGGTCGTGGAGAAGAAGTGCGACGGAGTCGGTCCGGCGCCACGATCTGACTCGCCGCTGGCCGAAGCCGCCGCTTCGGCATACGCAGCAACTGTCGAGGCCTGGGCGGAAACGGCACCGAGCCGCGCACTCGAGGCAACATGGAGCCTCATCCGCGCTACCAACTCCCACCTCGAAGCCAACGAGCCGTGGAAGGCAGAGCCGGGTCCAGGGGTCGATGCCGTGATGGGCGACGCATTGGAGGCGTTGCGCATCGTCGCCATTCTCGCTTCACCGGCGCTGCCGGAAACCTGCCAGACGGTGTGGGAACGGCTTGGCCTCAGCGGTCGCGTCGACGAGCAGCGAATCCCGGGCGCCACCGAGTGGGGCGGGTACCCCGGCGGCCTGACCGTGACCAAGGGCGAGTCGCTGTTCCCACGCAAGGCCGTGTGAGTCGCATGATCTACACCGACAGCCACTGCCACCTCTACGACACACGTGGAGTGCCCGTCGGTGAGGTGATCGCCGCAGCGCGCGCTGCGGGTGTCACGACCATGATCAACGTCGGCTGCGATGCCGCGACGACTGAGCAGGCGATCGCCGTCGCGGCCGCACACGACGACATCTTCGCCACGGCCGGGCTGCATCCTCACCAGGCCAAGGAGGGCGTCGAGACGATCGCCGCCTTCCTCGACGACCCCAACGTCATCGCGGTGGGCGAATGCGGGCTCGACTACTACTACGACCACTCGCCACGAGCCGAGCAGCGCGAAGCGTTCGCCGCCCAGATCCGCTTCGCCCACGAACGATCGCTGCCCCTAGT
>JANNHY010000204.1:0-11339 GCA_031404635.1 Ilumatobacteraceae bacterium | reverse complement strand
CCGACAAAGTGGTCGTGCTCGACATTCCGCTGCTCACCGAGAACCCCCGCCAGGGGCTCCAGGGGAAGATCGTCGTCGACGTCCCCATCGACGTGCAGGTCGATCGATTGGTGCGATATCGAGGCTTCACCGAGGATGACGCCCGCGCCCGGATCGCCCGTCAGGCCAGTAGGGAGGACCGGCTGCGGGACGCAGACTTCGTCATCGACAACGCTGGCACGATCGAGGATCTCGATCGGCAGATCGACGCACTCTGGGAGTCGCTGACGTCGCTGCCGCAACTCCCCGACGGTTTCAGGCTTGATCGGCGGCCGTCGTGACCGTGCGGTAAACGGCCACCATTGCCGACCGGCTCCGGTGGATCGCCGGGTACCTTGCCGAGTAGGTACCATTCGCGGATGCTGCCCACACAAGCCTTCGGTCGTACCGGTCATGCTTCGAGCCGCGTGATCTTCGGTGCGGCGGCCATGGGAGAGATGAGCCAGTCCCGTGCCGACGCCACGATGGCGTTGATCGAATCATCCGGCGTCAACCACATCGACACGGCGCGCAGTTACGGCGAGTCGGAGCTCCGCCTTGCGCCGTGGCTGGCCGGCAACCGCCACAGGGTGTTCCTGGCGACGAAGACCGGTGAACGGTCGGGGGCCGCCGCCCGCGCACAACTGGAGGAGTCGCTCACCCGAATGTCCGTCGACCACGTCGACCTCATCCAGCTGCACAATCTCGTCGAACCCGATGAATGGGAGACAGCGTTCGCTCCAGGTGGAGCAGTCGAGGCTCTGGCCAAGGCGCGCGACGAGGGCTTGTGCCGTTTCATCGGAGTCACCGGGCACGGCGTGCGAATTGCTGCTATGCACCTGCGCAGCCTGCGTGCATTCGACTTCGACTCGGTGTTGCTGCCGTACAACTTCGTCATGCTCGAACGCCCCGACTATCGCACCGACCTCGAGGCCCTCCTCGAACTGTGTGCTGAACGCGTTGTGGCAGTGCAGACGATCAAGGCCATTGCTCGCAGCCGCTGGTCGGGCAGCAGAGAAGGCAAGTTCAGCTGGTACGAACCGCTCACCGATCCCGCGGCGATCGGCAGGGCAGTTCGGTACGTGCTCGGCAACAAGCAGCTGTTCCTCAACACGACCAGCGATGCCACGTTGCTACCGACCGTGCTCGAGGCTGCGTCGCGAGCGGGTGAACTTGGGAATCCGTCGGCCGATGAGCTGCGGACAGATATCGACAACTTCGGCATCACGGCGTTGTTCGACGGCGGTGAGCTCGAGCGGATGTGAGCCCGCCAAAATTTGAGTCGCTGGTCGCCTAGCGCCAGATATGGGCAGCGGCATCGACCGTAAGGCGCAGCTTTGCCCACTGCACGTCTTCGGTGATGTCGTTGCCGTGCACGGTGCTGCTGAAGCCGCATTGCGGGCTCAGGCAAAGCTGTTCGATCGGCACATATTTGGCGGCCTCGGCGACCCGCTCGGCGAGGGCATCGATCGACTCCATTGCGGCAAATTTCGAGGTGATCAACCCCAGCACCACCGTCTTACGGTCAGGCACGAACCGCAACGGGGCGAAGTCACCGGATCGCTCGTCGTCGTACTCGAGGAAATAGGCGTCGACATCGAGGTCACCGAACAGCACCTCGGCCACCGGTTCGTAACCGCCCTCGGCGAACCATGTGCTTCTGAAGTTTCCCCGGCACAGGTGGATGCCGACGGTCAAATCGGCTGGCCTGCCCTTGAGCGCATCGTTGATCAGCGCGGCATAGGTCCGCGGCAACTCGTTGGGATCGTCGCCGCGTTCGACGGCTCCGGCACGCATCTTGGGATCGCAGAGGTACGCAAGGTTGGTGTCGTCGAGCTGGATATAGCGGCACCCGGCCTTGTAGAGCGCGGCGATCTCGTCGCGGTAGCACTGGGCGAGATCGGCGAAGAACACGTCGAGGTCGGGGTACGACTCGATGTCAATCGCGGCCCCTCCGCCACGGAAGTGAACCCTGGTGGGAGATGGAATCGATACCTTCGGTGTCTGTGTAGTGATGCCGGCGAGGTAGCTGAAGTCGTCGACTTGGATGTCGTGGACATGGCGCAGCGGACCGGTGACTGCCAGGCGTGGCGGCGTGAAGTTGACAGTCTCCGCCGAATTCGAACTCGAGGCGATGGCTCCACTGACCTCCACCCCGGCGAGCTGTTCCAGAAAGTCGAGGTGGAACCAGGCACGCCGAAACTCGCCGTCGGTGATGCTACGCATGCCGACCGATTCCAACCGCCCTACAGCCTGAGCGATGGCTTCGTCTTCGACTGCGCGTTTCTCGGCGGCCGTCATCGAGCCGGTCGCGAATTGGGCGCGGGAATCGAGCACCGCCTTGGGGCGCAACAGGCTGCCAACGTGATCGGCGCGAAACGGTGGTTCGATCGGGCTCATGACCGGACTGTAGATGAGGAGTATTGTGAGACGGATGGCACATGACTCCCACCCTCGCTTCAGGGTCCATCACGCGCTGCGCATCAAAGGTTTCGTCAAGGTCGAAAGCCTCGCCGAGTTGGCGGGGCTGCCGGAGGACGAAGTGCTCACCCATCTGCAGGCGATGAAGGAGGAAGGGCACACCAATTTTCGCGAGGCCCGTGGCCTGTGGCAGCTGACACCGGATGGTCGCGAGGCACACGTGATCGCCTTGCAGGAAGATGTCGGTCGACCCGGATTCAAGGAGGGCCTGGCCGAGAAATACCACCGCTTCCTAGGAATGAACGAGGCGTTCAAAGCCCTTTGCTCCGACTGGCAGCTGCGCAACGGCGAACCCAACGACCACTCTGACGAGGCTTACGATGAGTCGTGCATCAAGCGCCTCGGTGTGCTCGACGACGAGGCCCAACCGATCTGCCATGCGTTCGCCGAGGTCGCCAAGCGCTTCGACGGCTACGCCGCCCGGCTCGCCGGCAGCCGCACAGCGCTGGAGGCGGGCGACCAGCGGATGTTCACCGGCGTGATGTGCGGCTCGTATCACGACGTGTGGATGGAGCTGCACGAGGATCTGATCCTCACTCAAGGCATCGACCGACTCGCCGAGGGGAGCTTTTAGAAAGTCGCTGTGGCCGCAAACGAGGTCACGGCGATTGCTCAAGCACCGAGGTGACGAAGGCATCTGCGGCGATGCGGCGATCGTCGGCGACGACCAACGCTGATGGTTCGACATCGAGTGAAGCGAGGGCAGCGCCGATCGCCTCCAGTGCTGCTCCGACCGTCTGGAACACGATCGGAACGGCGAACCACTCGGCGTGCCAGCTTCCGAGCCCGCGTTCCAGCTCGTGCGGCTTGGCGCGCGTGATCACGGTCGCGATGCCGAGACAGACCTCGGCGGCTGCCATCGCCCGCATCGCGTCGATCGGATTGCGCTTGCCGGCCGCAGCCGAGGATCCGCCGGCCCGAGTCGTGATCTCGCCGAGCTGCACCAGTTGAGCGATGTCGGCGCCAACCTTCTCGGCCCAGCGGGCGAAGTCGGCGGCGAGGTTGACGAGGGCGATGATCGGGGCGCGGTCAGCGTGCCACGGCCGTGCGGCGTGCAGCCTGAGGTGACTGGCGACAGCTTCGACGACGCCGTCGCTGATGCCCATGCGATCTCCGATCAACCCGCCGAGTTGCGCGGGCGTCTCGGCCGCCGCGGCGAGGTGACGGGTGCGATCGAGTTGATCGAGCCAACAGGCCGTGCGGAACCCGACCGTCGTCACGTCGGCGGGCTGCAGGAACGAACGGGCCATGGTGGCGACACTGCCCGATCGCTCGATGATGGCTCGCAACGACGAGGCCGCATCTACGGCCAGCTGACGCAGATGGCGTATGGCCTCGCCCACCAGCATCATGGTCGCTGTGTCGACTACGTCTTGCGTCGTCAAACCATGGTGCAAGAACGCGCCGGCACCGTCGGGCAGTCGCGACCTCAGTGCGTCGAGCAGTCCGAGTACCGGGGTGCCGACCTGCCAGCCATCCGCCAGGATCTCGACGCTGACCGGCTCGGCGCACCCGGCGACGATCGCTGCAGCCGCTTCCGCCGGGATGTCGCCTGCCGCTCCCTGTGCGGCGGCCACCGCAGCTTCCACGGCGGCCATCGCCGAGACGCGCGACGTCAAGGCGAAGATGGTATCCATCCGCGCGGTGGAGAATCCGGGGTAGCTGGTCATCGGTCAGACGTCGAAGAAGACGGTTTCGTCGTCGCCCTGATAGCGGATGTCGAATTGGTAGGTCGGCACCGACGATTCGGTCACGTCGAACCGCTCGGCTATCAACGTCGATCGCCTGGCGTCGGGCACGGACTGCAGCACAGGATCGGCGGCATTGGCCGCCGCCTCATCGGCGAAGTACAGGCGGGTAAAGGTCGGGTTGAGCATGCCCCGAGCCTGGATCGTCAGGCTGACATGCGGCGCCTGCAGGCCACCGTCGGGGTGAGGGACCGGCCCCGGCTTGATCGTCAGGAAGGAATACGAGCCCGTCTGGAAATCGCTGGCACAGCGGCCGAAGCCGGCGAAGGCCGGCTCGAGCGGCACGCCGGCACGGTCGTCGGCGGGATGATGGTAGCGACCGGAGCTGTCGGCCTGCCACAACTCGATGAGCGCATCTTCGATGTGCGTACGTTCGCCGTCGAGTACCCGACCGACGATCTGGATCCGTTCGCCGACGGTCTCGGGCGTTGTCAGCACGTTCTGGCCTTCACCGGACATCCGCATCGTGAAGTACGGGCCGACCGTCTGCGAAGGTGTTTGACGATACTCGACGCTGGTCACGGCGTAGCTCCGCCGCCGCGCAGCACGATGTCCCATCGATAGCCAAGGGCCCAGTTCTCGACGGTTACGGAGTGGTCGTAGCGGGCGATCAGGCGATCCTGGCTGTGCTCGGGCACGGACCGGAAGATCGGGTCGAGGTCGAACAGCGGATCGTCGGGGAAATACATCTGAGTCACCAGTCGCGTCGCAATCGACGGCCCCATCAACGAGAAGTGGATGTGCGCCGGCCTCCAGGCGTTGGGGTGGTTGCCCCACGGATACGCTCCCGGCTTGATCGTCAAGAAGCTGTATTCACCGTCGGCGCCGGTGCGGCATTGGCCGACGCCCAGGAAATTGGGGTCGAGGGGGGCGGGGAAGGCCGTCTCGCGCCAGTGCATGTAACGACCGCAGGCGTTGGCTTGCCAGATCTCGACCAGCGTGTCGGGCACCGTGTTGCCGGTCTCGTCGAGCACCCGACCGGTGATGATGCTGCGCTGGCCGATGGCTTCGCCACCCGTTCCGGCATTGGTGGTGAGATCGGCATCGTCGTCACTCAAGGCGGTCCATGCCGGCCCTGGCCCTGTGGTCTCGGTCAGAGTTTGGACGATGGAGATCAGGTCGTGCTGCGGTGAACGCTTCACCGTCGACCTGTAGTCGGAGTAGAGGAACGGCGGGTGGTCGTCGCGGGCGCGAGGTGCGTAGGTCGGAGTCACGGCCGACGTGCCAATCGTGTTGTCTGGAAGGCGTGGCTGGCGGCGGGGCCCATCGACTGGCACGGTAGTCGGGACGACCTCGGCGTCGACGATCTGCTCGCCGATCAGCTCCAAAGGTGACACGGCTCAGAATGGAAGGCCGGTGTAGTTCTCGGCCATCGCGGTCTGCGCGGCGACAGAGCCGGCGAGGTACTCGAGTTCGGTCTCTTGCATTCGATGCTCGAACTCGCTGGCGTCGTGGAAGGTGTGCAGCATCGTCGTCATCCACCACGAGAACCGCACGGCCTTCCACACCCGCTGCAACGCCTTGGCGCCGTAACCGTCGAGCGCCGTCGTTGAGCCACCGGAGTAGCTCTCGACGAGCGCTTCGGCGAGGTAGTACACGTCGCTGAACGCCAGATTCAATCCCTTGGCACCGGTCGGCGGAACGATGTGTGCGGCGTCGCCGGCCAGGAATACGTTGCCCCATTGCATCGGCTCGGCGACGTAGCTCCGCAACGGCGTGAACGACTTCTCGATCGACGGTCCGGTCACGAGCGACTCGGCTGCCGCAACCGGAATCCGGCGGCGCAGTTCGTCCCAGAACTGCTCGTCGCTCCACGACGCGGCGGCGTTCTTGTTGTCGCACTGGATGTAATACCGCGACAACATCGGGTTGCGCATCGAGCACAAGGCAAAGCCGCGTGGGTGGCGCGCGTATATCAACTCGTGGCTGACGGGACGTGTTTCCGACAGCACGCCCAACCATCCGAATGGATAGAGCCGCTCGTACTCGCGCCTCACGTCCGACGGGATGGACCGACGGCTCACCCCGTGGAATCCGTCGCACCCGGCGATGTAGTCGGCCTCGAGGGTCGACGCCTGATGGTGGTGGGTGTAGGTCACTGAGGGGTGGCCGCCGACGATGTCGTGCACTTGCACCCCCTCGGCCTCGAAGATGATCGGCCATCCAGCACCCACACCCGAGTCGTAGAGATCCTTCTGGATCTCCGTCTGCCCGTAGACCATCACGGCTCGGTTGACCAGCGCCATGAAGTCGACCCGAAATGGTGATCGGGCGTTGGAGATCGTCACCCCTTCGTGGACGAAGCCTTCGCGGTCCATGCGTGAACCGAGGCCCAACGACCGCAACAGATCACTGGTGCCTTGCTCGATCACGCCCGCCCGGATTCGGGCTTCGACGTACAGCCGCGACCGCCGCTCGACGACGATGTTGTCGATCCCGGCCCCCCACAACAGATGCGACAACAGCATTCCCGCTGGGCCGCCTCCGACGATCGCCACCTTCGTGCGCACGTGGGCACGATAACGAAATCGATGTGGACGCGACCGTTCCATTTGCCGGGACGATGGATACTCAGCGCTCGCTCGACACCAGCTAGGTTCCGCGGCGGGAGGTCGACAACCGTGGGGAGCATTCTCGGCAATCGTGTGCAGCGGGTCGAGGACCCGCGCATGCTCACGGCTGGCGGCACGTACGTCGAGGACGTGCCGGTTGCAGCGGCGTGGGTGCACTTCGTGCGCAGCGAGTATGCGCATGGCCGGATCCTTTCTTACGACGTCGACGATGCGAAGAAGGTGCCGGGAGTGCTCGGTGTCTTCAGCGGTGACGATCTCGACTTGCCGCCATTCCCGCACGTTCAACCCATCCTCGAGCCGGGCAGCGAGCGCCCGCTGATCGCCAAGGGCATGGTGCGCTTCGTGGGCGAACCCGTGGTTGCAGTTGTCGCAGTCGACCGGCACACCGCAGTCGACGCCGGGGCGATGGTGTACGTCGACATCGAACCTCTGCCCGCCGTGGTCGATCTCGACGACGCCTTGAGCGACGAGACGATCATTCATCCCGACCTCGGCACCAACACCTACGCGACGTTTACGTCGGAGCACCAGGCCGACTTCGCCGGTTGCGAGGTCGTGTTGGAGTTGCGGGTGATGAACCAGCGGCTCAACGGCTCGCCGATCGAACCACGCAGCGGCCTGGCCTACTGGGAGCCCGGTCCCGACGGTGACCGTCTGGTGCACTACTCGGCATGCCAAGGTGCCCACCCAACCCGCGACATCCTCGCCACGCTGTACGACCTGCCGTCCGCTCGGGTGCGCGTCGTGGTGCCCGACGTCGGCGGGGGGTTCGGCGTGAAGTCGCGCACGATCGGCGAGGAGTTGACCCTCGGCTGGCTGTCGAAGCAGGTCGGCAAACCGGTGCGCTACACCGAGACCCGCACCGAGTCGATGCAGGCGATGCCGCAGGGCCGCGGCCAGCGAATGGACCTGAAGATCGGTGGCACAGGCGACGGCCGGATTACCGCCTACCAGGTCGAAGTCGTCCAAGACGCCGGCGCGTACCCGTTGATGGGCGCTTACCTGCCGATGATGACCCAGCGGATGGTGCCCGGCGTGTACGACATCGCCAGCTGTGGGTTCAACGCCGTGTCGGTGGCCACCAACAAGATCTCGGTCACCGCCTATCGTGGTGCCGGTCGCCCGGAAGCTGCGCTGGCGATCGAGCGGGCGGTCGACTACTACGCCGCCGAGATCGGAATGGATCCGGCGGAGGTTCGTCGCCGCAACTTCATTCCCAAGTTCATGGAGCCCTACACCACGGGCATCGGCACGGTTTACGACGTCGGTGACTACGACGAGGCCATGCGCCGGGTGCTCGCCGCCGCCGACTATCCCGCGTTGCGGGTTGCTCAGGCCGAGCAGCGCGCCAGCGGGGCTACCGTGCAGACCGGGATCGGTATCGCCGTATACGTTGAGATCACCTCGGCGGCCGCACCGACGGAATACGGCGCCGTGCACCTGCTGCCCGATGGCCGCATGCGGGTGGTCACCGGGGCCACGCCGTACGGACAAGGTCACCTCACCACCTGGAAGATGATCATCGCCGACCGCCTGGGCGTGCCGATGGACGCCGTCGACGTGGTGTACGGCGACACCGACGAGGTGCCCTCTGGTGGGTTGACAGTTGGCTCGCGGTCAGTGCAAGTCGCCGGCTCGTCGCTCGTGATCGCCGCCAGCAAGCTGGCCGACGTCGCACGCGAACGCGCCGCAAATCTGCTCGAAGCCGCCGTCGAGGACGTGGTGCTCGACGCCGGTGCCGGCACGTTTCACGTAACCGGCTCATCGCTGCCGGCCGTCACCTGGGCAGACGTGGCCAGGATCGATGGCGAAGCGTTGGTCGGGATCGGTGATTTCAAAGCGGCACAACCGACGTTCCCGTTCGGCGCGCACGTGGCGGTGGTCGACGTCGACACCGAGACCGGCAAGGTCACGGTACGGCGTGTGATCGCCGTCGACGACGCCGGAACATTGCTCAACCCGTTGATCGTCGACGGCCAGATCCACGGTGGCATCGCCCAGGGCGTAGCTCAGGCGCTGCTGGAGTGGATGCAATACGACGAGGACGGCAACCCGGTCACCTCGAACTTCGCCGACTATCCGGTGATATCGGCCGCCGAATTGCCCAGTTACGAGCTGGTGCACATGGAGACACCGACGTGGGTCAACCCGCTCGGCGCCAAGGGTGCAGGGGAATCGGGCACGATTGGGTCGATCCCAGCCGTGCTCAACGCCGTCATCGACGCTTTGGCGCCATTCGGTGTGCGCCACCTCGACGGGCCGGCAACACCGCAGCGTGTCTGGCAGGCCATCGAGTTGGCGCGCCAGTAGATTTCTTAAGACCACAGGGGGTCGCATGTCGTTCACAGAATCGGGCACGGAGCAGTTCTCGTTGCAGCAGCGCTACGAGGCCGCGCCAAAGCAGATTCTGGCTTCGGGCATCCAGGCGCTCGTGCGCCTGCCGATCGACCTGATGCGCGCCGACCGGGCCAAGGGCTGGAACACGGCGGCGTTCATCTCCGGCTATCAAGGGTCGCCGCTCGGCGGATACGACCGCGAGCTGCAGAGCCAACGCAAGTTGCTCGACCAGCTGAACATCGTTCATGTTCCCGCGCTGAACGAGGAGTTGGCGGCGACGTCGGTGTTCGGCTCGCAGATCGCCCAGACCTATGCCCGCCCGAAGTACGAAGGTGTTGCTGCCGTGTGGTACGGCAAGTCTCCGGGTCTCGATCGGGCCGGCGACGCCATCCGTCACGGCAGCTTCGGGGGCACGGCACGTAAGGGTGGCGTGGTCTTGCTGGTTGGCGACGACGCCGCGGCGAAGTCGTCGACGCTGCCGTCGCGAAGCGATCCAACACTGGTCGCGTTGCACCTGCCGGTGTTCTATCCGGGCACGGTGCAGGAGGTGCTCGATCTCGGTGCCCACGCCTTCGCCATGTCGCGGCTCACCGGGCTGTGGGTGGCCATGAAGATCACCACGCCGGTGGCCGACGGCTCGGGAATCGCCGACGTTGCTCCCGGCCGCATCGACCCGGTGCTGCCGGTGTTCGAGGTCGACGGCAAACCGTGGCTGCCGACGCTCAGCGGCAACGTCGGAGTGCCTTTCGCCAACACCTTGGAGATCGAGGTCCTCGGCAACCGCATCGAGTGGGCCAAGCGTTATGTGGCCGCCAACCCGATCAACCAGTTCGTCACCAATCCCGCCGATGCCTGGCTGGGCATCGTCGCCGGCGGCTACGACATGCAGCAGGTATTGGAGGCATTGCGGGTGCTCGGCCTGGATACCGAGCGCCTCGGCCACCTCGGAATCCGCGTGCTCAAGCTTGCCGCCCTACACCCGCTGGACCACGGAGCAATCCGCGAGCTGGCCAACGGCACAGCGATGGTGATGGTCTGCGAAGACAAGATCGAGTTTCTCGAATCACGGGTTCGATCGGCGCTCTACGGCACCGCCAACGCTCCGGCCGTGATCGGCAAGCACGATCACGACGGCAAGCCGCTGATCACCCATTACGGCGCACTGACCATCGACAACCTGGTCGATTCACTTCGCCGGGTGCTCACCCTACGGGTTCCCGCCGACCAGCTCGCCACGGTGCGCAAGTCCGAGCCGGTACGGATCTCACTCGGCGCCGAGGCCGTGCGAACGCCCTACTTCTGCTCCGGGTGCCCGCACAACACCGGTCTGCTGGTGCCCGAGGGGTCGCTGGTCGGCGCCGGAATCGGTTGTCACGGAATGGTCAGCATCGTGCCGCGCGAACAGACGGGCCATGTCACCGGCATCACCCAGATGGGCGGCGAAGGCGCCCAGTGGATCGGTACGGCACCGTTCGTCGAGGATGACCACTTCTTCCAGAACATGGGCGACGGCACCTACTTCCACAGCGGTCAACTCGCAGTTCAGGCCGCGATCGCGTCGGGCACGACCATGACGTTCAAGATCCTCTACAACGCCGCGGTGGCGATGACCGGCGGTCAAGACGCTGCTGGTCTGCGCTCGGTGCCGGAGATGACTCAGATGTTGATGGCCGAGGGGGTCAAGCGCATCACCATCACCACCGACGATCCCTCCAAGTATCGCGGTGTCGCTCTGCCCGATGGTGTCGATGTCGTGCATCGTGATGCAATCATCGACGCCCAAACCAAGCTGCGGGCGATCGACGGCGTGACCGTGCATATCCACGACCAACGTTGCGCAGCCGAGAAGCGCCGGGACCGCAAACGTGGCTTCGTTGCCCCGGCCTCATTCCGAGTGATGATCGACGAGCGGGTCTGCGAGGCCTGCGGGGATTGTGGCGTGCAATCGAACTGCCTGTCGCTCCATTCCACCGAGACCGAATTCGGTCGCAAGACAGTGATCGATCAGGCCAGTTGCAATGTTGATGCCAGCTGCCTGAAGGGTGATTGCCCGGCGTTCGTCACCGTCAAGCCGGGCAAGGCGGCAAAGGGTAGGCGGAGCGCCTTACCCGACGGCGAGCTTCCGGTGCCGACTCTCGTGGTACCCACCGACGTCGTCATCCGCATGCCCGGTATCGGTGGC
>JANNHY010000203.1:0-26535 GCA_031404635.1 Ilumatobacteraceae bacterium | reverse complement strand
GGAGCCGCAGCGAGGACCTCGTCACGATCGAGACCGGCGACGATGACGTCGTCGCGAAACACGTTCTCGAGGGGGTACGGCTGAGTCATCGGGATGACATCGTCGAGTTGCAGCGCATCGATGTCGGCGAAGTGCTCGAGCATGCCGTCCAGTTGAGCGGTCGTGCGCTCGATCTCCTGGGGTGTGAGGTCGAGTCGAGCCAAGCGGGCCACCTTGGCGACTACCTCTGCTGAAATGCGGTCCGACACAGCGTTCGATGCTAGAGGCACTCCTCTCGATCGGCCCGCCCAATTCGCGTTTCAGAAGTCGTCATACGCTGCGAACGACGAGTGCCGAGCAGATCTGGCGACCCAGCGACATCGGCATTTTGCTGGGCGTCAACCTGGGTTGCGCGCGCGTCAACCTGGGTTGTCGGATCCTTGGACAGCCATAGTCGTCCCTGCCACCCGCGTCCGCCGAGGGTCATCACACCGTTCAGCGGCAGAGGGCCCAGTCAGTCGGTCGGGAGGATCGTAGATGCACGAGCAGTTCATCGCGCGGCCTGAGATCTGCTTCGTTCGCACATGCGAAAAGGTCCTCGGCACGGTAGTTGGTCGCCGAGACGTGCAGGGCGGTTGGATGCAGCACGTCGACACGAAGGGTTTGGCCCGATTTCGGATCGATGCATTCCAACCAGCGCTTATCTGTGCGCAGACCGAACTCTTGTGGCACTAGGTATGGAGGGACATCGGGGATGCCGTTCCACACGCCAAGCATCGCGCTGCCCCTGCGGTCGGGGTAGTTCTCGTGCGGGCCACGACCGAACCACCGCAGCTCCCGGAACCGGCTGGGGATCGCGAAGCGCAAACCGACCCGCGGCAGGTCGACGAGCGCGTCCGGCACGCGAACATGGTGTTGAACGACAATGATGTAGCCATGACCAAACTGAGGAGGAGGGCGTAGTGGCGACTGTGACGTTCACCAAGGCCACCAGGATCTACTCTGGTATGAGTCATCCCGCCGTTGACTCGCTCGATCTGCAGATCACCGACGGCGAGTTCCTCGTGCTGGTCGGGCCATCCGGCTGCGGCAAGTCGACGACCTTGCGGATGCTCGCCGGCCTGGGTCCGCCAACCACAGGTTTTTCTGATGGACGAACCGCTCTCCAACCTCGACGCCAAACTCCGTGTGCAGACCCGAACGCAGATAGCCGCCCTGCAACGCCGACTCGGTGTCACCACCGTGTACGTCACCCACGACCAGGTCGAGGCGATGACGATGGGCGACCGTGTCGCCGTCTTGAAAGACGGCATCTTGCACCAATGCGCGTCCCCCCGGGAACTGTTCACCCGCCCGAAGAACACCTTCGTCGCCGGCTTCATCGGTTCGCCGGCGTCGCAGCGAAGTTCCCTTACTTCCGACCAGGTGACGGTCGGCGTTCGGCCGGAGTCGCTTCACATCGCCGACGAAGGGTTCGAGGCAACGATCGTCGCCGTTGAAGAACTTGGCTCCGACTCGTTCGTCTACTGCACCCCGCTTGGTCGCCCGGACGTGTCGCTGGTCGCCCGGACTGACGGCCTCAATGCGTCGCAACCTGGCAGCATCGTGCACCTGATGCCCGACTTCACCGCGATGCATGTCTTCGACACCGCCAGCGGTGTCCGACTCGAGGTCTGACGCAGTGACCGTCCCCGGCGACCGGCGGATCGACCCCTACCTGGGCACGGTGGTGCACGTCGTCGGTACGCGCCAGGCCCGCCCGAACCTGCCCTCGACCGGATGCCCCTTCTGCGTTGGTGGTCGGGAAGCTCCCGACCCGTACGAGGTGCACTGGTTTCCCAATCGTTGGCCGGCCATGCAAGGCAACCGGTGCGAGGTCGTGCTCTACACGCCACACCACGATGCCACCCTGTGGTCGCTTGGCGTCGAGGGAGTACGCAAGGTGATCGACTTGTGGGCCGAACGCACAACTGCTCTCGGACGGCGCGACGACGTCGATTTCGTGTTGGTGTTCGAAAACCGCGGGCCCGAGGTCGGGGCGACCATCGCGCATCCCCATGGCCAGATCTACGCCTACGACCACGTGCCCCAGCGTCCAGCGGCGTTGCTGGCCGCAGGTTGGAAGCCAGAGGCTGACTGCGCTGACAGACTTGTCGCCCATTCGAGCGGCTGGACGGCGTGTGTGCCAGAGGCGTCGACGTTCCCCATCGCTCTCACCCTGGCACCGCAGAACCAGGTCTCCGACCTCCCCTCGCTCGACGACAAGGGTCGCGACGCGTTGGCAGCGTTGCTGGTCGACATCTTCGATCGGCTCGATCGGCTCTACGACCAACCGCTGCCGTACATGATGTGGCTGAACCAGCGGCCGACCGATGGCCAGGATTGGCCGCAGTCGTGGTTCAACATCGAGATCGTCTCACCGTGGCGCAGTGCCGGAATCGCCCGGTTCATCGCCGCAGCAGAGGTGGCCTGCGGCGAATTCTTCAATCCAGTGATTCCCGAAGATTTGGCTCGGCAACTTCGGGCTCTGGCTCGACCGGCAGCGTTGCCAGCGAACCACGATGCCGTGACCAATCAAGTACGAGATACACCGCCGCCGAAGCGCCGACGATGAGCGCCACCCACTGGTTGAGGCGCAGCCCACCGGCTGTGTGGGCCGGATCGATCCGCAATCCCTCCACCCAGAAGCGACCGACGGCGTAACCCACCACGTAGATGACGAACAGCCGTCCGGGCCGGAGTGAAATCCGACGATCGATCCGGAGGAGCAGCACGCACAGACCGAGATTCCACAACGACTCGTACAGAAACGTCGGATGGAACGTCGTACCCGGAGCGTACCCAGCGGGAATCTTGTCGTCGGAGATCCTCAGCGCCCACGGCAACTCGGTCGGCTTGCCGAACAGTTCCTGATTGAACCAGTTTCCCCACCGACCGATGGCTTGGGCGAGGGGGAGGGCCGGCGCCGCTGCGGATATCCCGACCGACGGTGGGATCCCCCGCCGTTTGAAGGCCCAGCCGGCAACGATGGTGCCGAGGAGAATCCCGCCTGGGATGCCGAGCCCGCCTCGCCAGATCTGCGGTATCCTGCCCAGGTCATTCTCGAACGAACTCCAATCGGTTACGACGTGATACAGCCTCGCCCCGATAACGCCGGCGACAACCGCCCAGACCGCCATCGAACTGGCGTCTTCGCGAGTGCCGGTGCCGCTGACCTCCAGTCGTCGGCCGATCAACCACACGCCGGCGACAACCCCGAGGGCGATCATCAACCCGTAGGCATGGATCGACAGCGGGCCGATCGTCAGCGAACCACTCGACGGGCTCGGGATGCTGGCGACCCCGGCGATCATCACGGAGCGCAGACCCGCTTGACGAACTCCGTAGTCGATTCGAAGATCAGATCCTTGTCGTAGTCCTGCGTGGCCACGTGGTAGCTGCGTTCCAAGGAGATCCGCTCGACCGGCCCGCCGTAGTGGCCGGCGAGGTACTCGGCGTTCGCCGGCTCGACTACGTGGTCCTGCGGAGAGTTCAACAGCAGCAGCGGCATTCGCATCGCCGCGTACTCGTGGCTGAGCGGTTCGACGCCATCGAGCAGCAGCGACAGCAGCGCCTCGATCGGCGTTCCGTCGTATGCGTTCTCGGTGGCCTCAGGATCGGCGATGTCGCTGCCGATCCCCGGTAGCACGGCCGTGCCGCTGTCGGCCATACCTCGGAGCATCTCGATGATTTCGGGGGGCTGGGGTTGTGTCAGCGGATTGATGCACACGAGCCCGGCAATGTCGGGATGGTCGGCGCCGACGCGCAGGGTCAGTGCGCCGCCCATGCTCAACCCGACGACGACGATCTGCGTAGCTCGCTGGCGCAGGCGTTGGAAGGCAGACTCGGCCTCGCCCGCCCAGTCGGCCCACCGAGTCGGCAGCAGGTCGTCGACGACAGTGCCGTGCCCCGGCAGCAGCGGCATCTCGATATGCAAGCCGGCGCCGGCCAGCGCCTCGGCGACACCGCGCATCGAAGACGGGTTCCCCGTGAAGCCGTGAAGGACGATTGCACCGTGGTCGTTGTCACTGTGCTGGCTGTGGTTGGCGTGCGACCAGGACTCGGCACCGGCAAGGATCGGAGAACTCATGGCTCGATTATGGCAGCGGAGCCTCGGGTTCAGACGTAGGGATCGTTGGAGGTGAGTGGTTCCGCCCACCATTCACTGGGTACGCCGGCCATTTCCCACTCCGGATAGGGGTATATGCAGTTCACCGGACACGCTGGAAGGCACTTGTCGCATCCGCTGCACAGTTCCGGGATGATGATCACATCTGCTCCATGGTTGAAGATGGCACCGAACTGCGGTGGGCAGTGACGTAGACAGGCGTCGCAGTTGATGCATTCCAGCATCTCGATGCGCAACGGTACGTTGTGCCATCTGGGATTGCGCGTCCTCGTGTTAATGCGATCGGAACGGGCCGACATTGACCGAGTGTAGGGCTACAACCCTGTTGGCGGGTTGTTCGACGACAGGGCCGCTTCGCGCCTGTTGATCACTTCGACCAGGGCGTCGACGATACGCGGCTCGAACTGGGTGCCGCTGCCGGCGACAACGTGACTGACCGCCATGTGCGACGACCAGGCGTGCTTGTAGCGGTGCGCTGTCACGAGGGCGTCGAACACGTCAGCGACGGCCACCAGGCGGCCGCTGAGCGGAATAGCCTCGCCCGACACGCCGGTGGGATAGCCGCTGCCGTTCCATCGCTCGTGATGGGAGATCGCGACTTCGGCGGCGAGCTGGATCAACGCCGACTTGCTGCCGGCGAAGACCGCTGCTCCGACAGTCGTGTGTGTCTTCATGATCTCGAATTCGTCGGGGGTCAACGGTCCCGGCTTCTGCAAGATGGCGTCCGGCACACCGACCTTGCCAACATCGTGCAATCGCCCCGCCAGGCGAAGATCGTCCGCCCAACTCGGCGTCGCGCCCACCTGGAGCGCGAGTTCCGCCGCCAACTCGCCGACTCGCGAGGAATGCTCGCCGGAATCCGGGTCGCGATACTCGGCGATCGCAGCGAGCCGTTCAAATGCCTCGTAGTGCTGCTCTTCGAGATCCTGCGTACGGGCCGTCACCAACTCCTCCAACTCAGTCGTTCGGACTCGAAGCAGTTCGGCTTGGTCGCGCGCCGCAAGGGTGTCGTGCGAGATCTGCAGCGTCTTGATCCGCAGATCGGTGTCGCGATTGAAGATTTGTTCGTGGATGCGGGCACATGCCTCACGATGTAGCAGAGCTTCCTCGAACCGTCCGAGCTCTTTGAAGACTTCGGCGAGCAATCCGTGGGCGACGAGTTCCACGTCGGAGAACTCATGCTCCTGAGCAGCGACGACCGCGCGTTCGAGGGACGTGATCGCATCGCTGGTGTCTCCGGTGGCGATGCACACCCGCCCTCGCGCAACCAGCACTGACACAAACGCCATCGGCGAGGTGCGGGCTTGCTGAGTGGCGAGCCGGTCGAGTGACTCGTCTGCCTCATCGAGGCACGCATTGGCCTGTGGCAGTAGTCGAAGGTCGGCGTAGGCTTCGGCAAGGTTGGCCAGGATCTCGGCCACGTGCTCAGGAAGGTGCTCACGGGCAATTTCGAGCGCAGACTCTCCCAAGCTGACCGCGAGAAGGTTCTCGTTGCGCTCCGAGCGAACCTTGGCCATGTTCGCCAACGTGATCGCATCGAATCCACGCCTCGGACTCTTGCGGTTGGCCTCGAGCGCCGCTTCATAGGTGACGATCGCCCTGTCGGTGTCTCGTAGGCTGTGATGAACGGCTGCGATCGTGTTGAGCAGGTTGCCCAGATCCGCCACATCGGAAGTCGAGCGGTAGATCTCCAACGCCTGCAGCAGGCTCTCGAGCGCCTGCGAATAGTTGCCGGCTTGATGGTGGATCATGCCGACGAGATTCAGCGCCCAGACTTCCACGACAGGCGCCTCGCAACGCCTCGCCAGGTCTCTCGCCTCAAGAGCGAGCCCAAACGCCTCATCCAGCTGACCGAGCTGGTAGGTGACACTGGCCAGCCGGTACAGCGCCTCGCCCTCACCCTGCTGGTCGTCGTTCGAGCGAGCCAAGACCCTGGCTTGTTGCACCAATGACCGGGAGCGAATGAGGTCTTCGGACTCGGCGGCGCGCGCATCATCGAGAAGGCCGCGGACGGACTTACCGCCACCCGCCCCTTCCCTCAGAGATACTGCGGACATCGCCAACTACTCGACCAACCCTTCGGTCCTCCTGGGACCACGCGAAAAGACTCCTGAACGTCGCCACCTGGGCGCCATACGTTGGATATCGGCAGATTGTGACCGAAGCTTGACTGATGCCCACGGTGGGCTGTGACCACTCCCAGTGTACGTTCGACCGCGCTAATCCTCGCCGTATCGTGGAGAAGATGCGGGATGGACAGCGGTGACCAGCAGTCGGCGCCGGGTCGACAGTTCCGCCGTGTCGGCGTTCTTGCCGGTCGTTGCCGTCATTCCGCTGTGGCTGCTGGCGCTCGCAGTCGTCTGGGTTCCCCTACGCTTGGTCTGGCCGATCTCCTTCGTCGCCTTATCGCTGGGGTACTTGGCAGCCGCGCTGCTCTTGTTCCTCCGTCCGGTGCAGGTGGCGATCCTCGCCCCACTGCTCGGTGCGCGGCGTCCAACCCGGAGCGAACGGGCGACGCTCGACATCGCCTGGAGATCGGTCCTGCAGGCCAACCGTCTCCCGGCCGGACGGTTCGTCATCGCCGTGCTGCCCATCGACGAGTTGAACGCGTTCGCCTGCGGTGGGCACCTCGTTGTCGTCACCTCCTACGCTATCGACACGTTGCCGCGTGACGAATTGTGCGGCGTTCTGGCTCACGAACTCAGCCACCACCTCGGATTGCACACCGTGGCGTTGACCATCGGTCACTGGTTGAGCCTGCCGGTTTTCGTGCTGGCGCGGATCGGATTCTTCCTGCAGAACGTGGCGACCGCGGCAACTCGCACATTCGCTCGACGTTCGCCGGCCTTGACTTTGCTCGGCCAGCTCGCCAGTGCGATTCTCATGGCTGCCTCCTGGATTTTTCTGAGCGGGCTTCTGCTCAGCAATGCCATCGCCAACGTGGTGGGGCGCAACGCCGAACTGCAAGCCGATCGGCGAGCCGTCACCATGGGTTTCGGCAGGCCGCTGGCGAGTGCCTTGCGACGGGTGATCAACGAACGGCGCAACGAGCGTCCAACAACCTTGCGTGGGCGCTTGGCCGCAACTCACCCACCGGCACGGACTCGTGTTGCCCAGATCGAGGCCCTCCTGCGAGCCAGGCACAACCGCTAGCTTCCACGTGTGACTTCAGCGCTGAGGACGCGAGACCTCACCCGTCGCTTCGGCGCCACGGTGGCCGTCGACGGCATCAACCTCGACGTGTCCGCCGGCGAGATCTACGGGTTCCTCGGCCCGAATGGCGCCGGAAAGAGCACCACGGTACGCATGTTCACTACGCTGCTGCTGCCGTCTGCGGGAACGGCCACGGTTGCCGGATTCGATGTTCGCGACGACGCCGACACGGTCCGCTTGCACATCGGTGTCGCCCTGCAGAACGCCGCACTCGATCCGAAGCAGACCGGCCGTGAATTGCTCGACCTGCAGGGCCGCCTGTACGGGCTGAGCGCCTCCGAGCGCCGCCAACGGGTGACCGATCTCTTGGACCTTGTCGACATCGGTCCGGCGATCGATCGGCGGATAGCGACCTACTCCGGCGGGATGAAGCGGCGACTGGATCTCGCCGCCGCGCTCGTGCACCAACCTGAGGTGGTGTTCCTCGACGAACCGACGACGGGTCTCGATCCGTCGAGCCGCGGCGCGGTGTGGGACGAGGTTCGCAGGCTCAACCAACAGCGCGGCACGACGATCTTCCTCACCACCCAATATCTGGAGGAGGCCGATGCTCTGGCCGATCGTGTCGGGATCATTGCCAAAGGACACATCGTCGCCGAAGGCACCCCAACGAATCTGAAGCGCTCCGTCGGATCAGATGTGATCATCGCCAAAGGTCAACCGGGTGATGCGGAGCGGATCAAACAGGCTCTGGCCCGAGTCGTTGGCCTTGGATCGGTCGATGCCGCCGGCGACGAGGTCATCATCTCGGTCACCAACGGCGCCAAGGCGATCAGCCCGGTGGCGGTGGCGCTGTCGGAAGGGGGCATTGCCGTCGAAGGAATCACGCTGCGAACGCCCACGCTCGATGACGTGTTCTTGCACGTCACCGGCGAACGGATGAGCGAGGACGCGCCATGATCGAGCAACCCGCCATCCGGCGAGTCGTGCCGCGAAGCGCCGGGTTTCTCGAAGATCTTCGCAGCGTCTCGAGTCGAGCCATCCGCCTGACCTGGCGAGATCCAGAAGCTTTTCTCCCTGCCCTTGTCATCCCGGTGTTCTTCTTCGTGGTCAACGTCGGCGCGCTCCAGCAGTTCGTCGAAGGCAACTTTCCGGCGGGGTTCGACTACAAGGCATTCCAACTTCCCGTCGCTGTCGTCTTCGCCGTCACCGGGGTCAGCCGCGCCAACTCGCTGGTGCTCGACATTCAAGGCGGTTACTTCGACCGGTTGCTGCTGACGCCGGTCAGCCGGGGCACGCTGCTGCTGGGATTGATGAGCGCCGACGTCGTGTTGATCGTCGGCTTGGCGACACCTGTAGCCATCCTCGGGTTGATCGTCGGGATCAACCCGGCGACGGGTCCGCTCGGCATCGTCGCTTTCGTACTGATGGCCGGATTGTGGGGTCTTGCCTTCACCGGTTTCCCCTACTCGATCGCCCTCCGAACTGGCAATCCGACCGCTGTGAACAACGCGTTCCTGCTGTTCTTTCCGTTCGCATTTCTGACAACGGCCTATCTGCCGCAGGCCAGCATGACGGGATGGTTGGCGACAGCCACGAGGTTCAACCCGACGACCTATGTGCTGGAAGGGATGCGCGCCCTGCTGCAGGACGGCTGGAGGTGGCGACCGATCGGTCGGGCCTTGCTCGCCATCGCCGGTGTGGGCACCGTCTCGTTCAGCCTGGCCTTCGCATCCTTGCGCGGGCGGGTCAAACGCAACTGACAACTCCTCAGTTAGGAGCCCTGTGGAGTGTTTGCGTCCCACCTGGGTGCCGCGACGCACTCCACAAGGCCCTGTGGAGTCTTCCGCGCCCACCTGGGTGCCCCGAAACACTCCACATCACCCCGGCGTCGTTCACCGCCACGATCGCCGGGGTACTCAGTTGAATTCCTCGACGAGCGGTGTATACGAACATCATCACTCCGATTTGCATCCGGCCAGGCCACGCGACGCTTCACGTGCTGGTCCAGGTCTCAGGTTCGGTCACCGCCGTAGGGTACGCACATGGATGATTCACTGTTTCAAACCGGGATCGACGCCCGTTCGCGCGTGCTCGGGCCGGAGTTCGTCACCAAGGCGTTCGCCACCGCAGACAGCTTCAACCGCGACCTCCAGGAGATGGTCACCGAGTACTGCTGGGGTGGGGTATGGGGGCGCAGCGCATTGACCGACCGGCAGCGCAGCCTCAACAACTTGTGCATCCTCGCCGCGTTGAATCGCCCGCACGAGTTCAAGCTGCACTTCCGAGCGGCGCTGCGCAACGGCTGCACGCTCGACGAACTGCGCGACACATTGATCCAAGTGATGGTCTACGCGGGCGTGCCGGCGGGCGTCGAGGCGTTCCGACTGGCCGGCGAGGTGCTCGATGCCGAGGGCGTGGTGCCACCGCCGACCGACAAGCCAATGCCCGACATCGGCGACAGTCCGGAACGGGCGCCCGATGGCTAGTTCAGTCGAGCTGCTTGTGCAAGAACGAGACCACCTGCGCCCAGACGACGGCCGCCACTTCCTCATTGAGCGTGCCGAGCGCGTTGTGCGGGCCCATGAAGGCGTGACCGGTGCCGGGGTGCACGGTCAATTCGATGTCCTTACCCATGGCGCGCAGCTTGGCTTCGAGAGCCGATGCCGCCTCAGGTGGGAAGAAGTCGTCGTTGGCGGCCATGTGCCCGCGGATCGTCGCCGACAATGCCGACCAGTCGGGTTCCATATCGCCCTGGGGGAAGCCGTAGATAGGCACGACGGCAATCACCTTGTCGGGCCGACCTGCAGCTATCAGGAACGACAACATGCCGCCCATACAGAACCCGACGACACCGAGTCCGGTACCGGTGACTCCGTCGAGGCCGGCGAGGTGATCGATCGCACCGCTCATGTCGCGCGCCGCTCGATCAGGTGGCATCGACTGCATCAGCTGGCCGGCCTTGTCCATCTCGTTGTGCTGGGCCAGTTCGCCGTGGTACAGGTCGGGTGCCAGGGCCACGAAACCGGCAGCGGCGAGACGAGACGTCATCTCCTTGATGCCCGAGTCGAGCCCCCACCATTCCTGGATCACCAGCACCCCGGGGCCGGTACCGCTTTCCGGCCTGACCAGGTAGCCAGACGCGTCGGAGCCGTTGCTCGGGAAGGAAACCGTTTCAGCCATGACCGAAAACGTAGCCTCCTGCCGATTGAACGGCGACGCTTACGGTTGTCGTTATTCTCTCGACCGTGACCAATCCGGCCCCGACCAGTTCCGGCGCCACCGATCCGGAATGGTGGCGGTCGGCCGTCACCTATCAGATCTACATCCGCTCCTTCGCCGACGCCGACGGCGATGGGATCGGTGACATCAACGGCATCCGTTCACGCCTTCCCTATCTCACCGCCCTCGGCGTCGATGCACTGTGGATCAACCCCTGGTACCCGTCACCGCAGGCCGACGGCGGCTACGACGTCGCCGACTACCGCGACATCGAACCGACGTTCGGTTCGCTCGACGACGGCCGGGCGCTGATCGCAGAATCGCACGCCGCCGGATTGCGGATCTTGCTCGACATCGTGCCCAACCACACGTCCGATGAGCACCCGTGGTTCCAAGAGGCGATTGCCGCCGCGCCGGGATCCGCCGAACGAGCCCGCTACCACTTCCGGCCGGGCCGGGGCGCCGACGGTAATCTGCCACCCAACGACTGGAGGTCGGACTTCGGCGGGTCAGCGTGGACGCGCCTCGACGCCCCTGACGCCCCTAACGCCGAGTGGTATCTGCATCTGTTCGATGTCAAGCAGCCGGATCTCAACTGGGACAACCCCGAGGTACGAGCCGAGTTCCTCGACATCTTGCGGTTCTGGTTCGACGCCGGCGCCGACGGGTTCCGAATCGATGTCGCCCACGCCTTGCTGAAAGCCGCAGGCCTGCCCGATCTCGGCGAGCAGTACAAGCCCCTCGGCGCCGCACCGCCACAGCCCGGCCATCCACACTGGGATCAGGAGGGAGTGCCGGAGGTCTATCGCCAATGGCGCGATCTGGCCGACTCGTACGACCCGCCGCGTGTGTTCGTGGCCGAGGCCTGGGTGTCGTCGCGAGCCCGGCTCGCCGAGTACCTGCGACCGGAGCGCTTGCACACCGCGTTCGACTTCCACACCACCCGTTGCCGGTGGGACGCTACGCAGCTCCGCGAGGCCATCACCACCTCACTCGCCGCCCACCAGGCAGTCGGCGCACCCGTCACCTGGGTCTTGAGCAATCACGACATCAACCGGCATGTCACCCGCTACGGTCGAGGCGAAACTGCGCACCCGCTGCACGGCCTCCCCGATGACCTCGTCGATGTACCGCTCGGCACGCGGCGAGGGCGCGCCGCGATCCTGCTCGAACTGGCCCTGCCTGGCGCTGTGTACCTGTATCAGGGCGAAGAACTTGGTTTACCCGAGGTCTATGACATTCCCGAAACGTTGCTTGCCGACCCCGTTTGGGAGCGGTCAGGTCGCACCCGTCGTGGCCGCGACGGCTGTCGCGTGCCGCTGCCGTGGAGCCGGTCCGGGTCGTCGTTGGGTTTCGGCGCTGCCGCGCCGTGGCTGCCGCAACCGGCGGAGTGGTCGGCGCTGTCGGTCGAAGCCGAGGACGCGGACCGCACGTCGATGCTGTGGCTGTATCGCGACGCCCTGCGACTACGCCACGAGTTGGCCGAACTGCGCAGTGCCGGTTATTCGTGGATGGAACTCGGCGACGAGGTGATCGCCTTCAGCCGCGGCGATCGGTTTATGTGCGTGGTCAACTTCGGCGCGCAACCGATCGATCTGCCGGCGGGTGAGGTGCTGCTGTCGAGTGTGCCTCTGGACGGCGTCTTACCCGCCGACGCCGCTGCATGGGTGAAGCCCGCGTAGCGATTACCCCAACAGATCACGGTACCTCATCGCTGCTCCCTGAGTTCGTAGGCGTCGAACACCTTCTTCGGCACTACCATGCGCCAGGCGTCGACGACGAGCTCGGTCATCTCCTCGTGATCGATCTGCGCAAGGCGGACCACGGCCCAGTTGTAGCGCATGTCCGATGGCATTGGCAGCATGAACTTGTGTGGCTCTCCGGCCACCAGCGCCTCGCGTTCCTCCTTCGGGAACGCGAATCCCATCAGCGAATCGTCGCGGCTGAAAGCGAGGTAGACAATTCGGCCGACACGGAACTTGACCCGATCACGAACGACAGCCTCGTAGGAACGCTCGAGGTTCGAGGTGAGAGCACGCACATCGTCGATGGTCACTCCGACGATGTGCGGCTCGAGTGCCTGGTCCATTGCCGCAATCGTAGAACTCGCCTCGGTGCCTTCGCCGCCCGGGAAGTGTGGCCGCACGCTACAAGGGTGGTTGCGTAGGACCACAGTTCTGGGACCATGCAAGAATCCGCGGACGAGGTGTCGAAATCGGCACCAGCCGATCGTCGGCGCCGTATCAACCACATCCCCTCGGGGTCAGATCGAAAGGATCAACACATGCCCAAGTATGCAGCACTCATCTACGGCGCAGAACCAACCGGCGAGCCCAACCCCGAGGAGTGGGGCACCATCATGGCCGAGTACGTTCATTTCGGTGAAGTTGCCGGCGCGGCCGGCGTGATCGGCGGCGGCGAGGCGCTGCAGCCGACCAACACCGCGACGACGGTGCATGTCAGCGGTGGCACCAAGGGTGGCGATGTGGTCACCACCGACGGCCCGTTCGCCGAAACGAAGGAAGCACTCGGCGGGTTCTATCTGCTCGACTGCAAAGACCTCGACGAGGCGATCCACTGGGCGGCACAGATCCCAGGTGCGTGGCACGGCCGGGTCGAGGTGCGCCCTGTCATCGATTTCAGTGGCGCGAACTGATCGATCCGCTCGACGAGACCATCCGTATAGAGGGTGGCCAGGTGCTGGCCACCCTGATTCGCCTGACGGGTGATATCGACCGTGCCGAAGACGCGCTGCACGACGCTGTCGTTGTTGCCGCCGATGTATGGCGGCGCGACGGCGTACCCGACAAACCGGGTGCGTGGCTGACGACTGTGGCTCGCAACAAAGCGCTCGACCGCTTGCGACGCGAAGCCAGACGGGCGCCGAAGGAGAAGGAGGCATTCCGCCTGTTGACCGACGGATCGGCGACCAGCGCTGAGGACCGCAAATCTGGCGACGACCGTTTGCGTCTTCTCTTCACCTGTTGTCACCCGGCGCTGTCACCCGAGTCCCAGGTCGCACTGGCCTTACGCACGATCTGTGGGCTGACCACCGTCGACATCGCCCGCGTCTTCCTGGTTCCGGAGGCCACCATCGGCCAGCGAATCAGCCGCGCCAAGGCCAAGATCTCCAAGGCCAGAATCCCCTATCGGGTGCCTGACGAGCACGAACTGCCCGATCGGCTGCGCCCAGTCTTGGCCACCGTGTATGCAGTTTTCACAGCAGGCCACCATGCCCCCGTCGGCGAACTCGGTGGTCGCCTCGATCTCGCCGACGAAGCCATCCGACTCGCTCGAGTGTTGGTCGAGTTGATGCCCGACGAAGCGGAGTGCGTCGGCCTGCTGGCGTTGACACTGGCGACCAACGCTCGTCGACATGCCCGTACGGATTCCGCAGGCGAGATCGTGCTGCTCGCCGACCAGGACCGCTCGCTGTGGGATGCGGCGGCAATCGCCGAGGCGGCCGCGCTGGTCGAGTCGGTGCTCCGCCGCGGCCGACCGGGCGCCTACCAAATGCAGGCCGCCATCGCCTGTCTGCACGGCGTGGCGACGACCTATGGCGACACCGATTGGCCACAAATCGCCGAACTCTACCGTCTGCTGGAGGTCCGCTGGCCGACGCCGGTCGTGCGGGTCAATCGGGCAGTGGCTGTGGCGCAAGTTGCCGGCCCTCGCGCCGGGCTGGCCGTGCTGGATTCGCTCGTAGGCGGCCCCACCGAACGATGGCACCTGTACTGGTCGACCCGCGCCGACCTCCAGCGCCGCCTCGGGGAAACCGCAGCCGCCGCCGACTCGTACCGGCAGGCACTCGACTGTCCGTCCAATGACAGCGATCGCCGATTCCTGCTGCGACGTCTGGCCGAAAGCGAGGCTCGAGTGGGTCAGCCAACGCCGATAATTGGGGATGGAGATTCCGGAGCTGACATCACCGCCGAGGGGCTCGGCGGCGTGATCCGAGCCAAGTAGGGGTCTCGCCGGTTCTGTTAACGTGGCGCTGGAGCCTGTCGAGCGACCAATTTGGGGGGAACGTGAACGAGATCATCGTCGGTGTCGATGGCAGTGCAACAGCTCGAGAAGCAGCAGTAGCGGCGGCCGAGATGGCCAGCAACTACAACCGGCCGCTCCACATCGTCACATCGATGAGCCGTAACACCTCCCAGGAGGTTCGCGGCGGCGGCTCGGAGAAATGGCACTTCGATTCCGTCGGCCTTGCCGAGGAGTCGCTCAAGGCGCTTGCCGGTGAGCTGAAGACGACCACGCCGATCACTCACGCCGTCGTCATGAACGACCCCGCCAACGGGCTTTGCGAAGAAGCAAACCGCCTGAATGCATCGATGATCGTGGTCGGCAACAAACGCGTGCAAGGGGCGGCCAGAGTCCTCGGCTCGATTGCCGGCGACGTCGCCAAGCGAGCTCCGTGCAACGTCTTGATCGTCCACACCCACTGACGCTGCCCGACCAGGCAGCGAGCGGTCGATGACTCGGGCCGCCGCTGAGGTGCCCGAGTCATCAAGCGCTCGTGGTCGAGTGGGATTAGGCGAGTCGGCGGAGCAGAATCTGGTTTCCCGAACCCGGGAGGAAGAAGTCCGCCCCCTCGTCGAGCTTCTTGACATAGGTCGTGTCGCCGGCGATAGCTGCGTTGGCAGCGTCGAGGTCGGCCATCGACGATGCTCCCAACACCCAACCGAGACTGGCCCACGGGCCGAACATCCCCTGCAACATCATCGACGGCAGGCCGGTCAATTTGCCGATGGTCTCCATCATGTCGACTCCCCATGTCATGGCATCGGCGATCCGTCCACCAGCGCATTGTGCGGTGACTATGGAGGCGAAGGCTTGCGGGCCCTCGGTACTGGTGCTGGCCACCAGCTGCGCGATCGAATCGGTGAGCTCACCCACGAACACTTCCGAGCCACGCTTGGCGAGATCGGCAAAGCCGGCATCGACAGCAAGCTGAGCCTGCATGTCGCCGAGGGCGGCCATCGAGTCCAACCGTGCTGACCAGCTGACGGTTCCGAGTGGAGCGCCGAACACGCTCGACCAGGTGTACACCTGGATTCCCGTCTTGGCAGTCACGTAGGCCGCGGCCTCAGTGGCAAAGGCAATTGCCTCATCCGCTTTTCCAAGCTGCATTCGGTCCGTGCGCGTGTACAGGTACATCGTTAACCCCCATTGGTTGAAGTGCCCGCGACATGCGGGCGACTGCCTGCATGAAATTCCGATGTTACAACGGCGCACTCGACTGCAAGCGAGTCGGGCGACCGGGCATGCTATGAGCATGCTGTTTACATGCTATCGTGTGTGATGTGAGCAATCTCCAAGTGAAGAACCTCGCGCCCGAGGTACACGAGCAACTCCGCCGGCGCGCAGCCGACGAGGGCTCCACCATCAGCGAATACGTGCTCGAGCTGATCCGCCGCGACCTCCGCCGACCCCCTCGACGCAGCTGGCTCGACACTGTGGCGCAAGTGCCGCGCCACGAGTTCAGCCGCGACGAAGTTGCCGACGCGGTCGAGGCCGACCGGGCCCGCCGGTGAAGGTCGTCGACGCGTCGGCGATGATCGACATGCTCACGGGCGGTACACGCGGTGACCAGCTCGTGTCCATCCTCGACGACGATGTCTTCGCGCCCGACCTGCTCGTACCCGAGGTGCTCGGTTTCCTCAGGCGGATGGTGTCCCGGCAACGTCTCACCGATTCGGAGGCCGACGACTTGGCGCAGGTCTTCAATGGGGCGCCCGTCGAGTACGTGCATGTGTGGCCGTACGCAGGTCGCGTTTGGGATCTTCGCCACAACCTGTCGTCGTACGACGCTTGCTATGTGGCCGTCGCCGAGGAGCTCCGCGCCCCACTGGTCACCACCGATCTCCGCCTTGCAAGGGCCGCAACCGAAGTAGTGCCCGTGATCGCGGTCTGACCTCACACCGCTGGCTGCTGCTGAGTGATGCAGTGGATACCACCGCCGCAGTCGAAGATCGGGCGGGCCTCGATCAACACCACCTCGCGGCCCGGGTACAGCCGGCCCAGCGTCTCGGCGGCCTCGTCGTCGCGCCGGTCGTCGAACGAACAGAGGATCACCGCGCCGTTGCACACGTAGTGGTTGATGTATGACCAATCGACGATCTCGTCGTCGACGTGTGTGACAGCGGGCGCCTCGATCTCGACGACCTCCAACTGCCGGCCGCGGGCATCGGTCATCGAACGCAGCAGCGCAAGGTACTCGCGGCTCACCTCGAAGTCAGGGTGTGCGGGGTCCGGCTGCGAGTGTGCCACCACCAACCCGGGCCGCACCCACGCCGCAACGATGTCAACGTGCCCGCGGGTGCCGAACCGCTCGTAGTCCTTCGTGAGCCCGCGGGGCAGCCAGAGCACCTTCTCCACGCCGAGGCAGGCCTTCAACTCGGTTTCCACCTGTTCCGCGTCCCAATCGGGGTTGCGGTCGCGGTCGAGCTGCACGGTGCGGGTGACCATTACCGTGCCTTCACCGTCGACGTGAATTCCACCGCCCTTGTTGACCATCGAGGAGCTGAACAGCTCGGCACCGGAAAGGCGGGCGGCGAACGCGCCGATGTGCTGCTCGTCGTCCCAAACACAGAACTCTTGCTGGCCCCAGCCGTTGAACCGCCAGTGCACGGCACCCAGTCGACCGTCAGGATGGGTGACGAACGTGGGACCGCTGTCGCGGAACCAGCTCTCGTCGATGTCGGTTTCATGGATGGTCACCGATGGGTCGACCAGATCGCGAGCAGCCGAGCCATCGCCGGCATCGCAGATCAATGAGACGGGCTCGAAGCGGGCGATCGCGTTGGTCACCGCAGCCCACACTTCGCGGTAGTGGCCGAGTTCGCCATCGGGGTCGTTCCCGAACGTCGTATCGGCGGGCGGGAACTCCATCCACGTGCGCTCGTGTTGCGCCCACTCCGGCGGCATCGAGAATCCGGATAGGCCTGGAGTGGTCATCAGAAGTGCCTCATAGAAAGTACAGGCGGCTGAGCGACACCGACTCCGCCGGGTCGGAGTACACGATGTCACCGTCGAACGACACCATCCCTGACTTCGCGTCGACCTCGACACGACCGAGGCGGTTGTTGTGCACGAGGTTGGCGGGCCCGATGTTGCGTGTGCCCTTCACCGATACCCTTCGCCGGCGGGTGGTCATGTGATCGTCGCCGGCGTCGACAGCGGCCTGGCTGACAAACGCCACCGACAGGTCGGCCGCGGTGGCCCCGAACGAACCGAACTGCGGGCCGAGCACCAGCGGCTCGCACGAGTCGGTGGCGGCGTTGGGATCCCCCGTGACCCCGTATGCAGGGAATCCGCCCTTCAGCACCAGCTGTGGCTTGGCTCCGAAATGGTCGGGGCGCCACAGCACGATGTCGGCCAATTTGCCGACGTCGAGCGATCCGATCTCGTGGTTCAGTCCGTGGGCGATCGCCGGGTTGATGGTCAGCTTGGCCACGTACTGGCGCACGCGGTCGTTGTCGTGGGTGGTCGGGCCCTCACCCAGCCGGTGTTTGATCTGCTCACGCTTCATCTGCGCGGCGAGCTGGAACGTGCGGCGCACGGTCTCGCCAGCGCGGCCCATACCCTGCGCATCGCTGGACGTGATGCCGATCACGCCCATGTCGTGCAACACGCCCTCGGCTCCCATCGTGCCGCCGCGGATGCGGTCGGTGACCAGATGATGGTCGCTGGGCGAGTGATGGTTCAGGCCGTGCGCGGCGAAGATCATCTCGTAGTGCTCGTCGAGGGCGTCGCGCCCGAACGGCAGCGTGGGGTTGGTGCTCGACCCGATCACGTTGGGCACTCCCGCCAGCTTCAACACGTTGGGCACGTGGCCGCCCCCACAGCCTTCGATGTGGAAGGCATGGATGGTGCGACCGGACAGCACCTGCAACGTGTCTTCCACCGAGAGGCACTCGTTGAGGCCGTCGGTGTGCAGCGCCACCTGCACGTCGTACTGCTCGGCCACGTTGAGCGCTGTGTCGAGGGCGCGGGTGTGCGCGCCCATGTCCTCGTGCACCTTGAACCCACACGCGCCCCCTTCTACCAAGGCCTCGACGAGCGGCGCTTCGTTCGACGACGAACCGCGACCGAGGAACCCGATGTTGACCGGCCACTGGTCGAAGCTGTTGAACGCGTGCCGAAGCGCCCACGGCGAGTTGACACCAACACCCCACACCGGGCCGAACTCCTGGCCGATGATGGTGGTCACGCCGGAGGCCAGCGACGCCTCCATGATGCGCGGCGACAACAGGTGCACGTGGGTGTCGATGGCACCTGCGGTGGCGATCAGCCCCTCGCCGGAGATGACAGTGGTACCGGTGCCAACCACCACGTCGACGCCGTCCATCACGTCGGGGTTGCCGGCCCGGCCGACGCCGCAGACGCGCCCGGCGCGTATACCGATCGACGCCTTGCCGATACGCTGGGTTGCATCGATGACGACGACGTTGGATATGACGACGTCGCAGGTCTCCTTGACCGCCGCCGCCTTCATCAGCAGACCGTCGCGGGCGGTCTTGCCAAAGCCGGCAAGAAACTCGTTGCCCCTTTGTTGTGCGTCGTACTCGATCTCGATGACGAGCCCGGTGTCGCCCAGGCGAACACGATCGCCCACAGTGGGGCCGTGGATGGCGGCGTAGTCGTCGGGCAGGATCTCGTCGGGGTGCAGATGATCGTGGGGCACGGCACCACCGTCGTGAGTGTGCTCGAACTGGCCGTGCGAGTGACGGTGTGGATGATGGTTCGGCTGCGGCTGGTCGCTCATCCTTGCGCCCCCAGGTAGCCCTGCGCAGCGGCGCGAGCGAGCGCGGCATGTTTGGCGCCCGGAGCATCGAGCGGCCCGTCGACCAGACCGGCGAAGCCGATCGCCACCCGATCCCCGCCGATGGGCACCAGCGGAGCATCGGTCGCCACGTTCGGCTCGAAGCGCAGCGCCGACCCGGCCGGGATCGCCAGGCGCATTCCATATGCCGCAGCGCGATCGAACGACAGCCGTGGGTTGACCTCGAAGAAGTGAAAGTGCGAGGTGATGCTCACCGGCACGTCGGAGGTGTTGATGGCCACGAGGTAGACGAGACCCGGTGGAGTTACGGGCTCGCGGGCAGCGGTGATGACCGCGCCGGGTGCGTCGGAACCGAGGCTGCCACCTGCACCAAACGGGGTGCGCACGACAACCATTCGCGTGCCGTCGTCGAACACCGCCTCGACCTTCACCTCACGCACGATGTCGGCCACGCCGGGCAGCACATCGTCGACCGTCAGCACATTCTGGCCCGCCGCCGCCGCCGCCATCAGCAGCGCCCCGTCGCGAGCGGCTTCGCACACCGTGTCGGCGATGACGGCGGTGGCCTCGGGTACGTTGAGCAGCAGACCGCGGGCGCGCCGGGCGCGCGCCAACTCGGCCGCCGTGAAGATCAACAGCCGGTCGCGTTCGGTCGGCGTCAGGCGCATGACCCCACGCTATTCGGTAACGCCCATCTCGTCTGCGTGGCATTGCGGAGATTTGCCGCACCGTCAGGCCTACGCTCCACGCGTGACCGCTGCCCAGTCAACACGTCCGATCGACAAGTCGAGTTCTGGTTGCTCGGCACGCTCGCCGACCAGGATCATCCTGATCGACTCACTGATCGCCGGTTGATCGCACGGTGGGCCGTCAGGACATCGAAGCGAGCGCTCTCGTCGCCCAGGCGAGCGGCAACACTCATCGCTGGTGGCGTCGCATCGACCCGTTCGTGGCGCTGGCGATCGCCCTGCCGGCCATTCCGATCATCGTCGCCGTCGTCCGGGCGATCATCGACAGGTGGATTCCACTGGGCGATCAGGCGCTGCTCGAAATCAGGGCCGGCGATGTGCTGACCGCCCACCATCCATTCCTCGGCACAGCGTCCTCGGCGGCGCTGAACCGCGCCGAGGTGGTCCCGCTGAACCACCCGGGGCCGTTGATGCTCGATGTGTTGGCGTTGCCGGTCCGAGTCTTCGGCGGGAGCCGAGGGGTTGCCGTCGGCGTCGGTGCCGTCAACCTGGCGGCAGCCACCGTCGGCACACTGTTCGCCGCCCGCCGTTCGGGCCGGGCCGGGGCGGCGCTGGCCGGGCTGGCGTTCGCCGGACTCGGCTGGGCGGCGGGCTCCGAATCGCTGTACGACCCCTACAACCCGACCGCGGCGATGCTGCCATGCCTCGCCTGTCTGTTCCTCGCCTGGTCCACCGTCGACCTCGACCGTCGGGCGGTGCTCTGGCTGGTCGGCGTCGCCACGTTCGCGGTCCAACTCAACAACAGTTACCTGCTGTTCCTCACGCCGCTCGTGGTCGCGGTCTGCGTGATCTTCGTCTTGAGGTCCCGCAGCGACGGTGTAGCCGGGGTCCGCGCCCTAGGGTTCGGCGCCGGCGTCGTACTCGTGGTGCTGTGGAGCCAGCCGCTGGTCGAGCAGCTGTTGCACGGCAGCGCCGGGAACATGGCGCGGATGATCAAGGCGTCCGGCGTGCTCGGCAACAACCCCGGGCCGCGGCTTGGGACGCAGATCGCCGCGGCGACCCTCACCCTGCCGCCATGGTGGGGACGCAGCGAGTTCGACGGCATCCGCCTCTTCTCGCCCGTGCCCCACCTGGCCCTCGCCGCCGGGTCGATGTTCCTGATCCTCGTCGCCTGCGCCGCTGTTTGCTGGTGGGCATGGTTGCGCCGGCATCGCGACGCGGCGGCGGCACTGCTGACCGCCGGAATCTCGATCGCCATCGCCTGGGTGGCCGCGATCCGCTCGCCGATGTCGTCGTTCTTCGGGGTCAGCTCCGACTATGTGCGATGGTTGTGGCCGGCCAGCGTGTTCATCTGGTTTGCCCTCGGGCTCACCGTGTGGCGGTTCCTCGCCCCGCGCCTGCCATCGTTCGTCGAGACTCGGGCGCTCCTCGCCGGCGCGGTGATCGTCATCACCGTGATCTGCCTCGCCAATCTCCCTCGGCACGCGAGTCTGCGAGGCCAGCGGGAGTTGGACGTCCTGCGCCCGTCGGCCGTCGAGTTGGTCGGCACGGCGAGCGACACGATCGACGTGGCCACCGTCTTGTACCGTCAGCCCCCGAACTACGACGTGTTCGGCCCACCGCTGCTCGCCCGCCTGCAGCGCGGCGGTACCGAGTTCCTCGTCGACGATCCGGTCCTCGTGCGCCAGTTCGGCGAGCGCCGTCGATGGCGCGGCCAGGACGTCGCCGAGCTTCATGTGCTCACGGCGATGGAGGCGGTCGATGGCGCGATCGATCCGAACGTCGTGGCGTTCGTGTCAGATCTCTCCGAGGGCGATCGGCTCGAGTTGCAGGACATGACGATCGAGATCGAGGCCTGGCTGCGCGAGGGTCGCATCACGCTGTCCGACGCCGGGCGGGCGACCGTCGACGTCGGGTTGGGAGACCCGTGGCTCGGTCAACTCACCGATCCGGAACTCGATGCGACGTCGATCAGCCGCTCCAACTCGCTGGCGATTGCAGTCGAGACCGGACTACTCGACGCCGAGCCGGAGATCCTGACCACCCTGCAACGGTTCGCGACGATGCGCCAAGCGGTCGAGACTTCGACCGCGGCCGTACTGCTGGTACGGCCCGAGAACGATGTCGACAGCGAGGAGAACTCCGGCGAAGTCGCTCAGAACCCGAGAGCGTCGATGGCGCCCGCCGGGCCGCGACGGATGAACCATTCGAAACCGTAGACGGCCGCGAACGTCTCATCGTCCATCTGGTGGATCGCCGCTCCGGGGGGCATCTGTGACGCATGCGCGGCAATGGCGGCACGCTTGGGCGTGATCGCGATGCGAACATCGACGGTGGTCGACACCATCACCGTGGGTACGCCGAGCGGCGCCCGGTTCGTGGCAGGCACGGCATCCTCGCCCAACAGCCATTCGATGGCGTGACCGACGAGATGCGTCTCGACGAAGTGCAGATACTCGCGATCCACCGTGGCCTCGTACACCGAGCCGACGCCGGCCAGCTCGGCCGCCATCGCGCCGACGCGGTGAACGGCGAGATGGTCGGGGTGGGCGTAGATGCCACCGTCGTCGTAAGTGACGAGAGCGGTTGCCCGCTCGTCACGCAGGAGCCGGGCGAGTCGTCGAGCCGCCTCACCTACCGGCGTTGTGTGGAAGACCTCGGAGCCCGACCGGTCACCGTCGTGGGTGCCCGAGTCGGCGTAGCCGAGAAAATGCAACGCATCCACGCCCAGGATCCGACAGGCAGCCTTCGCCTCTGCCGCACGGATCTCGGTCGGTGAGGTGGCGAGACTGCCGACCCCGCTGTCGCCCCCTGTGGCCACGACGACGACCGTGCGCACCCCCTGAGCAGACAGGAGGCTGATCGTGCCGCCGGTGAAGATCGACTCGTCGTCGGGATGGGCGTGGAAGAACACCACCGTCTCAGCGGATCCTCGCCCTGGCGGATCGTCTGTCACCGCCGTCCGACGATAGTGGGGCTCGGCGCGCTGACATAGACGATTGGGGAGCAGTGGCGACGGCCGGTAGCGCCTATATGCGGGTTCGCTCCGACGTCGGGTCGTACAACGCGCGCAGCGATGCCCGGGCCGCGACGGGCACACCGGCTACTTCGATGGAGTAACTGCCGTCCTCGAACCAGCCACGCGGGAGCTCGGGCGACGGGGCACAGACGTACCCCATGCCGATCGACGACCCGATCGTGTGCCCGTACATCGCCGATGTGAGATGCCCGACACAGAGCCCGTCGCGAAGGATCGGCTCGCCGTGCAGCAGCAGAGGCTCCGGGTCGTGAAGTGCGAATTGCAACAGGCGTCGCTGCAGTCCTCGCTCACGCTCCGAGATCAATGCGTCGCGCCCGATGAACCGGCTTGGCTTGTCCCACGAGATCGTGAATGCGAGCCCGGCTTCGAACGGCGAGTCAGCAGAGGAGATGTCGTGGCCCCAACTGCGGTAGCCCTTTTCCAGGCGAAGCGAGTTGAGCGCGTGATAGCCGACCGGGCGACCGCCCGCAGCGATGATCGTGTCGTAGATGTGTGCAGCGATGTCGTATGGAACCAACAGCTCCCAACCGAGCTCGCCGACGTACGTGATCCGCGTCGCTCGCACGAATCCGAGGCCGAGATCGATCTCTCGGGACGCGCCGAACTCGAACGCTTCGTTCGAAAGATCACAGTCGGTCAATGGCTGCAGTAGCTCACGCGCCGCTGGGCCCATCACTGCGATCATCGCCATCGTCCCCGAAACGTCGGTGACGGTGACGAACTCGTCGTTGGTGATGTTCCGACGGATCCAGGCCATATCGTGTGGCGTGGTCGCAGGCGCCGACAGCACCAGGAACTCGAACTCATCGAGCCGAGTCACGGTGACGTCGGCTTCGATCCCGCCGAATCGGTTCAGCCATTGGGTGTACACGATGCGGCCGGGTGCGACGTCGATGTCGGCGGCACAGATCCGCTGCAGAAAGTGCAGCGCGTCGCGACCTTGCACGCAGAACTTTCCGTATGTCGAGATGTCGATCACGCCGACCGATTCACGAACGGCCCGATGTTCTGCGGCTGCGTGCTCGAACCAGTTCTGACGGCCGTAGGAATAGACGTACTCGCGATCGACGCCTTCGGGCGCATACCAGTTCGGGCGCTCCCAACCCATCAGCTCGCCGAAGACGGCGCCATTCGCCGCGGTGCACTCGTACAGAGGGCTACGCCGCAATGGCCGCGCGCTGCGGCGTTGGAAGAACGGCCAGTGCATGTCGTAGGCGACATCGAGCGTTTCGGTCACCCGCCGCTCGAGGAATCGCCGGTTCGTCTCGTGGCGCATGACGCGGGCCGGATCGGCCTCCGGCAGGTCGATCGACGGGCGGCCGTCGACGAGCCAGTCGGCCAGTACCGAGCCGATGCCCGGACCGGTGAGGAAGCCGGTCGAGTTGAAGCCGGCGGCGATGTAGAAGTTCTGCAGGTTCGGGGCTTCACCGAAGTGGTAGACGCCATCGGGCGTGAAGCTCTCCGGACCACCGAAGAACAGCCGGATGCCGGCCGTGGCGAGCGCTGGAATCCGCTTCATCGCCAGCTCGTAGAACGGTCCGAGGTGGTCCCAATCGTCGGGTAGCTGCACGAATGCCGCGTCGCCGGGGATGCCGTTCGACTGCCACGGGTAGCTCCCTGGTTCGAAGAAGCCGACCATCAAGCCGTCGCCTTCGTTCTTGACATACATCCAATCGTCGGAGCTCTTGATCGTCGGCAACCCTCGGGCAAGGCCGGGGATCGCCTCGGTGACGACGTAGTAGTGGGCCAAGGCCTGTAACGGCACCTGCACCCCGGCAAGGGCGGCAATCTCGCGGCTCCACATGCCACCGCAGTTGATGACGAACTCGGCCTCGAGCGAACCGGTTGCCGTGTCGACACCCGTCACCCGCCGACCGTCGTGACGGATTCCGGCGACCGGGGTGTACTCGAAGATCTGCACACCCCTTTGGCGAGCACCGCGGGCCAGCGACATGGTGGTGTCAGTGGCGTTGCCCCGTCCGTCGTCGGGATAGAACAACGACCCGACCAGCCCGTCCGGGCTGAGCGGTGGATACAGCTCGAGCGTTCGGTCGACGTCGAGGATGTCGATGGCGATGTCGTCGCACCTGCTAACCGAAGCCTGCCGGTTCAGTTCCTCCCACCGGTCGGCGTTCGTGGCCAGGTGGAGTGTGCCCGTCCGCTCCCAACCGGTCGACAAGCCGGTGTCGGCTTCCAGCGTCTCGAACACTTCGATGCTGCGCTTCACGACTTGGCGCATCGCCGAGGTTGGCCGAGCCGTAGTGATCAGTCCGGCGGCATGCCAGGTGGTGCCCGACGTGAGTTGGTTGCGTTCCAGCAGCACGACGTCGGTCAATCCCCGCCTGGCGAGGTGGTAGGCGACACTGCAACCGACGACCCCGCCCCGACGATCACCACCCTGGCGCGGTCGGGCAACCTGACGTCCATGGGACTCAAGCTTCCGAACGGTCGACGACCGGTGCGGAGAGCCAGGAATGTGACGGCTGCGCGCTGGCGAGGCCGGGCGGGTCGATCAGCGGCCGCGGTGGGGGGACGGGGCTGCCGGTAACGACGGTGAGCAGGAACTCGCCGTACTGCCGCCACCAGCCGGGCAGGACGCGCCCCTCCTCGGTGCGAACCCGCAACGGCTGCCAGCCGTCGACGGGCCGCTCGACCGGGAAGCCGACCTCCACCGATCTGGTGTCGCGACGAAGGCCGGTGCGCAGCACCTTGAGCGCGCTCTCCTTGGCCGACCAGATCAGGTTGGCCATCGCGTCACGCGTCGCGTCGACCGGTGGGTCGGCGACAGCGGCCTGCTCACCGGGAGTGAGGAAGTCGCCGACGAAGCTGTCGGACCGTGGTTCGACGAGCTCGAGATCGCAGCCGAGTTCGTCGACGGCGCCGACGGTGCATACCGCCCAGTCGGCGCGGTCAGTCAGCGAGATGCCGATCTCATTGTGGATGCCGTCGACGAACACTTCCGGCGCCCCTTGGGCCGGGCCGCCGATGATCGTGCGGATCTCGATCCGAGCCAGCGAGGTGAAATCCTGTGCAACGCCGAGCTCGGCGGCGAGTGCCTGTTTCGCAGTCCACCTGGCCAACAGCCACTCGCCGCGGCGCTTGGTGAACCGCATCGCCGCGGCACGCTCGGCCTCGCCGGCGGTGAGCCAGTCGCGGCCGTCGGGCAGGTCCTGCTCGCCGAGCGAGTGCCACGAGAGCATCGGACCAGCATCGCACATTCACCGCAAATGCCGTGAAATCCTGGCATTCGGGTCCATCGGCCCTGACGGTGGCGCTGCGAATTCCGTAAATTCGTATGGAGGGCAGTGCCAGCCGCCGGCGCGCCTTCTACCCGAGAGGTGCACGCTATGAGTTTTAGTTTTGGTTCAGGACTCGATCGGGAGACCCTCGACATGATTCTCGACTCCATCACGGAGTTCGCCCGTCGCGAGCTACCCGACAACGCGCTCATCAGACTCGACGAGGCCGACGAGTTCCCGGCCGACGTGATCCACAA
>JANNHY010000202.1:0-1792 GCA_031404635.1 Ilumatobacteraceae bacterium | reverse complement strand
GCGTCGGGCGCCCGAACCGTGTGGACTCCCTACGCCCGCTTCGACCAGATCGTGCCGATCGACCGCTGACGCCCGCCACTCGCAGACCCGCGATGAGAGATGAGCCCACGGAGAGCGCACATCTCTCATCGCCATCGGGCTGGGATCCGTGCGATGAGAGATGAGCCGTCGTGCGACGCACATCTCTCATCGCCCTCCGTCGCAGCTCCCCGCCCCGCAGCGTGGCAGTCAGACGGCGGCGGGGGTGAACGGGTCGTCGACGAGATGGGTCAGCCAGCGTCGTTGGATCAACTCGATCTCTTCGGGTTTGATGCCTGCGACCCGGGACTGTGATTCGAAGTGGTACAGCGCAGCAGCGGGCTCGTAGACGATCGACCAACCGGCCATTCGCAGCTTCATGCAGTAGTCGACGTCGTTGTAGTTGCCCGGCAGTTGCCCGGCGAATCCCCCGACGGCGTCGAACACTGAGAACGGTGTCAGCATGCACGCCGCGGTGACGCCGGCAACCTGGCGCCGCCGGGCCAGCACACCGTTGCGCCCGCGGCTGTCGCCGGGCAGGCCGAAACCGATGTGGTCGAGGGATGTGCGGTAGGTGTGGCCGGCGTGCTGCAACGTGCCGTCCTCGAACAGCAACTTGGCGCCGACCGCGCCGACGCCGGACGCACAGGCATTGAGCATGCGCACCAGCCACTCGGTGCTGATCACCTCGGTGTCGTCGTTCAGCAACAACAGGTACTCGCCGGTTGAGTGGGCGGCACCTAGGTTGACCACCGCCGAGAAGTTGAATGCCTGCTGGTAGTCGACGAGGCGAACCTGCCGACCGAATTGACCGAGTTCATCCGTCACGGCGGATGGCGTCTCCCGCCCGGCCACGACGATCACCTCGATGTCGACGTTCGCGGTGGCGAGCACCGAGCGGACCGACTCGACGACGAACGTGCGCTCGCTGCCGCCGACTTTGCCCTTGGCGCCGATGCTGGGCACGATCGCGCTGACCAACGTCATCGCCGCAAACGACTGGCTGCAGCCGACCTGGCTCGACGATAGGCACGGCGGGCGAGGCTGACCAGCGGCGTACGGCCGGCGATGCGGCGCAGGTCGGCGTTGTGCGCTTCGACCTGGGCGACCCGGCTGGTCAGCTGCCCGAGCCGGGCCCTGAGGTCGTCGATCTCGGTGCGCCGTTCGGCGAGTTCTGCACGCAGCTGCTCGCCTTCGGCAGCGAGGCCGATCGCCGCGTCGGCGGCCGTCCAGCGGGCAAGACGTTCGGCTGGCGTCTCGTTGCCGCTCGTCACGGGTTCCCGACCTGTTGACGGAGTGTGTCGACTCTGGCCATCAGGTCGTCGGTGGCGGCGGCAACGGCAGCGCGCACCTTGTCGAATTCGTCGAGTTGGCGATCGCGCAGCAGCGGGAGTTCCTTGCTCAACGTGGCGACGTGGGCCTCGATGGCCGCCACCTTGAGTTGCAGTGCCTGCAGATCGCCGGTCAGCGACTCGAGGGTGGATTGCGTGGCCGCCCGACCCTTGACGAGCCAGCTCAATTGGCTTCGTAGTCCCATGACGTCATTCTCCCCCGAGCAGTAGCTGGCTGATCAACCTACCGGTCTGGACGAGGGTGGGCTGCTGTTCCATCGTCAGTCGACCGGCCGCGGCCAATCGTTGCGACAGCGCGGCGTCGCCGGCCATGCGACGCATCGCTGCGGCAGCCTGTTCGAGGTCGGGCGCTGCCCACTTCGCCGTCGGCGGGTAGACCCCTTCGCCATGCTCGACGTGCACGAGGTCGGCGTCGATCAGCA
>JANNHY010000201.1:0-2940 GCA_031404635.1 Ilumatobacteraceae bacterium | reverse complement strand
CCGGCGTCCAGACCGTCGACGGTCGCGTTGCCCGACCGGCTGTCCAGCAGCCGAGCCGGTTGCAACGCGACGTACGGCGTCGAAGCCGGGAAGTAACCGTCGACGTCCGCGATGACGTGGGTGGTCTTCTGGGTGAAGATGCAAACCGTGCCATCGCTGCCGACCTCGGAGATCACCAGGTTGGCGACAGTCGCGCCGGCGGTGTAGTTGAGGCTCGAGGCCAACGGTCGAGGCGCCCCACACGGATAGACAGTGACGAAACCGTCTCCTGCAGGCTCGGTAATCGTGACGTTCAACGCGACCGCTGTCGCACTGTCCACGCCGCCGCGGCCATCCACGTTCAGGACGAGCGTCGTGCCGGCGGAGTTGGCGCCACCGCCCGCCTGCAATCCGTCGACCGTCGCCAGACCCGGTCGCGTGTCCAACAGGCGCGACGGGACGAGTGGTCGGAATTTTGTCGTCGTGGGGAAGTAGCCGTCGACATCGACGACGAGATGTGTCGCCTGCGAAACGAACAAGCACACGCGACCGCCGGAGCCGATTCGCGCGAGCACCGCGTTGGGCACAACGGCACCGGCGACGTAATTGACATTCGACGCGGTGGGTTGCGCTTGGCCGCATGGAAACACAGTGACAAAGCCGCTGCCGACGGCGTCGACCGCGGTTACGTTGAACGCCGCGGCGGGCGCATCGCTCGCGACACCACCGCGCCCCGCGACCTGGAGCGACACGGTCGTGCCGGCGGCGACGGGGCCGAAGGCCGCTGAGACACCGTCGATCGTGTGCCCGTCTGGTCGTGAGTCGGCCAAGCGAGCCGGATCGAGAGGGACGTACTCGCTGCTCGCGCCGCTGGGGAGCGGTCCGCCAGGATGCGGATCGTTGATCGGAACCGCAGAACCGCTACCGGGTGTTCCGCACGTCACGAGCAGTGTGCTTCTGTAGACGACCGTGCCGCCCACGATGGTGTCAACGCGATACTCGAGGTTGAGAGGATACGTGCCGCCGGGCAAGACCAGTTGGAGCGGCGCTGCTGGCGCACGATTGGTCGACCTGTCGGTTTCCAAACCATGCGCCAAAACCAGCCGGCCCACCTGATCGCCGACGTCACCGCCTTCTTCCAGTAGGACGGGCCTTCTCGTTCATGAATGCGCACGATCGCTCACCTCAAAGAGATTCCTACCCTGGTAGGATTACGAGTATGGCTGTTACGAAGTGGTCCGTGAGCGTTGAGGAAGCTCTCGCCAACCGAGTCGAATCTCATGTCGGCGATCGCGGCTTGAGTGGCTTCGTGGCGCGAGCTGTCGAGCATGAACTGGAGCGGGATCTTCTCGCCGAATACCTCGATGAACTTGACCTCGAGTTCGGGATGGTTCCCGCAGGACTGGTCGAGCAGTACGACGAACTGTGGCCGTCCTAGTCCTTGACAGCGAGGCGCTGTCCGCGCTCGCCCGACCACATCAGGATCCTCAGCGTCATCAGCGCGTTCGCGCAGCGATGCGCAGCGCCCACCAGAAGAACTTCCCGGTGCGGGTGCCGTCGGTGGTGCTCGTCGAGTTGTGCCGGGGTGGCGGCACCGACGCCGCCATCGACTCGGTTCTAGCACGTGGCTTCGCCCAGGTCGTGACCACCGGTGCGCGCACAGCCCGAGTTGCCGGTCACCTGCTTGCTGCGGCAGACGCCGGCAGCGAGCTGGCTATCGATGCGCTGGTCGTGGCGACAGCAATCCGGTTCGGTGGAGGCATGGTGCTCACCCATGACCCCGGCGACCTCACCCGTCTCGTCGACGGTCACACCAACGTCGCTATCGCTGCGATCTGACATCAACCCGCTGTAACTGCAACCCCTGCACGAGCGCAGAACGCGCCGGAACAGAAACAGGTTCGGTGGATATCGCCGGCCCGCCGACCTCGCAGACGAACTGGCAGCGATCAATCGAGATCCCATTGATACTCGTGGTCCGTGTGGCGGCGCCATATCCACTGCGCATCCTCCGCCGTCGTGATGATGAACACGGAGACGAACATGACGCAAACGGCGAGTGCGAACTGAAGGCCGAGCGCGATCAGCAAGGCGATGAGCGCCGGTGGAGCCAACAGGGCGATGACGAGAGCGCCATCCACATAACGGCCGAACCTTGATGTCCTCGTGCGAAGTCGGCGCACCGGGTGGGCGATGCGCGAGTCGGTGGTCATTGGTCCTGGTTGGTCGGCTGGGTCGGTCTCGTTGCTGGCGTGCAGCTCAAGTGTGCTATTCATGGCGTCGATTCCCTTCGTGGTTACGTTGCTGATCACTGTCGTCGTAAGGGGTGGGTGTGCACATCGGGAGTGAGCCCTCAGATCTGCGGTGCTCGGCGACGTCAGGCTCAGCGTGTGCGTGCTCGGGCGCCGGTCGGCGCTGCCCTTCCACCAACCTCCCCTGCCAGAACTCAGCGGACCCGATCTCGTCGGATCTCGACGTCAAAATGAACGGAGAGCGACGGGAAGCTGGTGAGTATGAGGGCGTGCAGCGAACTAATGCGAAGCGATCCTGAAGCGACGGAAACATCACTCGTAGTCGCAAATCACGATAGTTACGTGCTGCGCTGCGCTCATCGTTCTCACACGCCTGGCGGTGGAGTCAGTAGGTAGTGCGGATCGAAGATCAGGGATTCGCCCGGATGACCCGGGATTCTCGCTCCCGTAGAGTGACCGTCAGAGCACGAAAAGTGCTGCATGATCGGAGAGCCACAGATGTCATCCGAAACAACTATTGAACACGTCATCATCGACGTAGTCCTGGTCGAGAGCGAGGCCTGCCATCTGTGTGAAGATGCCCTGTCTGCCCTCGAGGCGGTTGCGCCCGAGCACCAATTGCGGTTGCGGCGGGTGGATCTGGCCAGTGATGAGGGTAGAGCGATCATGCGCGTCCATCGTGCTCCGATGCCGCCGATCGTGCTGATCG
>JANNHY010000200.1:0-24689 GCA_031404635.1 Ilumatobacteraceae bacterium | reverse complement strand
CAGCCAACGTGACCGACACGATACACATGACGTGTTGCTTGCCGATGCGCTCGAACCACGGAGTTGCCGAAAGTTCTGACCGTGCCATGCGCCGGGGTCGTAACCGCGAACACATTGAAGCTGTCACCGTCGGGATCGAAGTCATTACCGACCACAAACGGCTGCACAAAGCGCCCCGCATCAGTACGAGCCACATCATCGCGAGCGACCGGTGCGACCGCAGCCGAAACCGTGGGTGCCGTCACGATAATGGCGGGCAGCATCGTCACCATTGCGACGACAACCATCCCCCACCCTCGGGGAGCCACGGCCCGCCGGGATCGCGATCCGCTCGCGCTCATACCCCTACCCGCACTACCCGCCGTCCCGAATTCATAGCGAACTGTCTCACAGATCTGGGTGCTGTCAACGGCCAACTTGAGTTCCTCGGTGAGACTATTGGTGGACCTCGCTGGTGGCAATGGAACGACCTCGGTGAGTGACATCACGAGCAACTTTCATCGGTGTCGAGGGCAATCCGCCAAGCTGTTGGAATGGCACGTGCATCTACTTCGCATCGAGCAGATCGTCGAGCGAGTGCCCGCCGGCCTCAACCTCCACATTACGGTTGACGTTGACCGGCTAGACCCGTCGATTGCAAGGTAGATGTCAGGGGGTTCGATTCCCCTCGTGTCCACGCTGAACCCACCCCCAGCGTTTGGTATCTGACGACCCGAAGGGGCCGGTGTTCACAAACGCACGAGGGACGCCGAAATCGTTCAGTCCGACCGTCGTTCGCGCCGATACAACAACGTATGTCACAGATGGCGGTTCGTGAACGCGCGTGGATGGCCCAACTTCGCCTCTGGCTGCCGACGGGTGGCATGCTCTCAGCTGATGCATGGGATCGGCGCCACCGCTGGATTCTGAAGATCCTGTGGCTGCACGTTGCCGCGCTGGGCATAGCTTCGTTCGCCACGGGTTACGGATTGGTGCACAGCCTGATCGAGGGCGGAGTTGTCGCTGCATTTCCCGTCGCGGCCACGTTGTGCCGCGCCAACCGAAGGGCAAGCACCCTTTTCGCAGTAGTGGGCTTGTTGACGAGTTCGGCCGTGCTGGTCCACATTTTCAACGGGCGTATCGAGATGCACTTCTCATACTTCGTGATGGTCGGCGTCGTCACCCTCTACCAGGACTGGCTGCCCCTGTTGGTCGGGATCGGCTACGTCGTGCTCCAGCACGGCATGGCCAGCCTCATCGCCCCGTCGATCGTGTTCGACCACGCTGCGGCGATCGAGCGTCCTTGGCTGTGGGCGGGAATCCATGGTGCCTTCATCCTGGCGATGAGTGCAGTGGGGATCGTCTCGTGGCGGATGGACGAGACGTTCCAGGCGCGGGTTTTCGAACGGGAGGCAAAGCTCGCCGAAGCACAGCGCCTGGCCAGGCTTGGGAGCTGGGATGTCGATTTCAACACCGGCAAGGCGGAGTGGTCCGACGAGCTTTCCCGGCTGCTCGGCATCGACGCCTCGACGGCGACACCGAGCCTCGATCTCTTGATGTCGTGCGTCGAGCCGGCGGATCGACCGGCGTTGGAACATGGCATCAATGAGGCGCTACGTGCCCGCCGCGGGTTCAGCGGTGACTTCCGGGTGCGGACATCGAGCGGTGAGGTGCGGTGGCTCCACGGTACAGCCGACATCACGAGCTTGGTCGATGGCCGTGCCGCAGTCGTCTCAGGAACAGCCCAAGACATCACCGCTCGCAAGCTGGCCGAGACGGAGCTCGCAGAGACATTCTCGCAGCTGAACGCGACCCTTGATTCGACTGCCGACGGCATATTGGTCGTCAGCACGAGCGGTCTCATCACCAACCTCAACCAGAGGTTCCGTCGACTGTTCGTGTTGCCTGACACCCTCACCGTGCCCCTGGCCCGTGATGAGGTGCTCTCGGTGGTCCTGGCACAGGTGAAAGACCCCGCCAGTTTCATGAGCAAGATTGAAGCCGTCGCCGAGAATCCCGAAAGCAGAAGCGAGGACATCTTCGAGCTGCACGACGGTCGCAGCTTCGAACGCCACTACATGCCGCAGCGGGTCGACGGACGGATTGTGGGACGGGTGTGGAGCTTTCGCGACATCACCGAGCGCACCCGGTTGGAGATGGCACTGTCTCACCAGGCATTCCACGACTCGCTCACGGACCTCGCCAACAAGGCCCTCTTCACGAACTGTCTCGAGCATGCGCTTGCTCGTGCTGAGCGAAGCGGCCGAGGAATGGCCGTGCTGTTCATCGTCCTCGATGAGTTCAAGTTGGTGAACGACGGTCTCGGGCACATCGCCGGTGACGAGTTGCTCGTCGCCGTCGCGGACCGTTTCCGCCGGAGCCTGCGCGCAGCCGACACCGCCGCCAGGTTGGGCGGCGACGAGTTTGCAGTCCTGATCGAGGACGTGGCCAGCGAACATGACGCGGAGGTGGTTGCCCAGCATCTACTCGACGTGCTTTCGGCGCCGTTCATGGTCGCCCGTCGCGAGCTCTACGTCCGAGCCAGCATCGGCATCGTCCTGGCGAAACCCGGCGCGACGTGCGATCAACTCCTGCGCGACGCCGACCTCGCCATGTATGTCGCCAAACGCAGTGGAAAAAACCGATTCCAGACCTTCGAGGTCGGCACACAGAGCGAAGCGCTCGACAAGCTCGAGCTGGGGAGTTCGCTGCGTCGGGCGCTCGATCGCGACGAGATCTTCGTCCAGTACCAGCCGATCATCGCCCTGGCGACGGGACAGGTCGTCGGTGCCGAGGCACTTGCTCGTTGGAACCACCCCGACCGAGGTCCGATCAGCCCGGCGACCTTCATCCCGCTCGCCGAGGAAACCGGTTTGATCGGCGAGCTCGGGGATCGCGTGCTGACGGCCGCCTGTCTGCAGGCCCGCGAGTGGCAGCTGGCAAGTCACCTCCTGACCCCGTTCTCGATCAGCGTCAACATCTCGAGCCGACAGCTCATTCAGGGCGATTTTGTCGATCGAGTCGCGTTCGCCCTGGACCAGGCGGGCCTCACCGCGTCCACCCTTGTTCTGGAGATAACCGAGACGACGCTGATGCGCGATACCGACCGGAGCATACTCACGCTCGGCGCACTCCGCGCGATGGGCGTGAGGATCGCCATCGATGACTTCGGCACCGGCTACTCATCGCTCAGCTATCTCCAGCAACTCCCCGTTGACATCCTCAAGATCGATCGGACCTTCGTTGCCGCAATCGAAACAATGAGCGCCGACAGGTCCCTCGCGCCGGCGATCGTCTCCCTTGCCGCCACGCTCGGCTTGCCAGTCGTCGCCGAAGGAGTCGAGACCGAATTCCAAGCCGAGACACTTCGTCGGGTCGGTTGCGAACTCGCCCAGGGCTACTACTTCGCGCGACCCTTGGACCACGAGGCGATGGGCCGGTTGCTCGCCGACCCGCTGCGGTTCGTCCCGCTCGACCTTCTCGTGCCGGCGGCCGCCGCCTTACTCTGAGTCGCCCGAGCGTGCCCCATTCAGGTGCCAAGCTGTGGGAATGGCAAGTCTTGGCTCGATGTTCGGCGGCGGTGACTCCGGCAGCTTTCTCGGTTTCCCGTCGGTCACGACCGAGTCGCTTGATGGCGCTGACATCGTCGTGATCGGTGCGCCGTGCGCGACGCCTTATTCGTCCGTCGGCCCGTACTGCAAGGATGCTCCGGCGGCGATCCGTGCTGCGTCGTCGGCGTATTCCGGTGTTCGTCACCACCACAATTTCGACCTTGGCGGGCCAATGTTGATGGAAGGAACGAGTGCCGTCGATATCGGCGATCTGCCGTGGGACGACACGGCTTACGAGGCCAACCGCGCTGCGATTCGCCACGCGTGCGAATCGGTGCTCGGCGCTGGCGCTGTTCCGGTCGTGCTCGGCGGCGACGATTCGATCCCGATCCCGGTGTTGCAGGCCTATGCCGATCACGGGCCGATCACCGTGCTGCAGATCGATGCTCACATCGACTGGCGCGACGAGGTGCAGGGCGAGCGCTGGGGACTGTCGTCGACGATGCGTCGGGCCTCGGAGATGGCTCACGTCGGAGAGATGATCCAGATCGGCCGGCGCGGTGTCGGTTCGGCTCGCCCCGCCGATCTCGCTGCAGCCGAAGCCCGCGGCGTGCAATTCCTTTCGGCGCACGAGGCGCATCGCCATGGGGTCGAGCAGATACTCGAACATGTACCGGTGGGCGGCAAGGTGTTCATCACCGTCGATGTCGACGGGCTCGACCCGTCGATCGTTCCCGGTGTGCTCGCGCCAGAGCCCGGCGGGCTTACCTACTTCCAGGCGATCGAGATCATCGATGGTGTTGCCGACCGGGCGAACATTGTCGGATGCGATGTGGTCGAACTCGTGCCGGAACGCGACGTCGATGGAACCGGCGCGCGGACCACCTTTCGGCTCGCTGCCCACGCCATCGGGCGCGTCTCCCGTCAGCGAGCCAGCGCCGCCGCTACGGCGTGACCGACATTCAACGAGTCGACGCCGTTGCGCATCGGGATCCGCACGTTGGTGCACCGTGCCAAGGTCTCGGCGCTCAGGCCAGGGCCCTCGGCGCCAACGACCAAGGCCCACCGCTGCGGTGTTGTCACGGTGAAGATGTCGACGGCGTCGGGTGACGGCGTGAGGGCCCAGATCTCGAACCCGGCTGCTGCGACCGCGTCGAGGGCGTCCGCCCAGGCGTCGCAACGCACGAGCGGCAGGTGCAGCAACTCTCCCACCGAAACCCGCACACTACGCCGGTAGAACGGGTCAGCACAGGTCGGATCGAGCACCAACGCATCGGCGCCCAACCCACGGGCGGTGCGAGCGATGGCGCCGAGATTTTCGTGGTCGTTGATTCCTTCGAGCATCACGATCCGTCGGGCGGTTGGTAACACGGCCGCGAGCAGCGGAGAGGGCATGCGGGAGGCCGACGCCACTGCGCCGCGGTGCAAGTTGACGCCTGCCACCGACGACATTGCCTCGGCGGAGAGCACATAGACGGTTGCCGCTCCGAGCCGGCCGGCGAGACGCGCCTGGATGGCCGGAGTCAGCAGAACGGATCGGACCGGATACTGCGACGTCAGCAGGCGCTCGATCGCCGTCAGCCCTTCGACGATGAAGTAGTCGTCGCTCTCCTTGCCACGTTCGCGCAGGCCCCGATAGTCGTCGAGCCTGGGGTCGCGCGGGTCGTCGATCTCGATCACCACGCATCGAAATTGTAGGCGGTGACGTCCGATCATGTTCCGCCACAACCTGGCCGACGTGGAGGTGCGAGACTGCACGGGTGAATGACGCGCGATATCACTTCGTCCCGAATGCCGGTGGCCAACCGACGATCGTCGGTGGCGAGGGCTGTTGGCTGCACACCGCAGACGGCCGCCGGATTCTCGACGGTGCTGCGGGAGCAGTCGTGGGCAACATCGGATGGGGACGCGCCGAGGTCGCCGACGCGACGCACGCGGCCATGGTGAAGGGCGCCTACTCGGTGCCGATCTGGCCGAGCGCACAGCGTCTCCTCTTGCGCGATCGTCTCGTCGAGCGCTGGTTGCCGGAGGGGTTCACCCAGGTTCTGTTCACAAGTGGCGGCAGCGAGAGCACCGACTCGGCGCTGCGCCTGGCGCGCTGCTACCAACTCGGCAAGGGCCGCCCGGATCGGTGGAAGGTCGTCGGGCGCCATCCCAGCTATCACGGGATGACGCTCGGCACGATCGCCGTCGCCAGTCACACCAATCGCCAAGCCGGCTTCGAGCCGCTGCTGCTGCCGTTCCCGAAGGTGCCCTGGAATGACCCCGAGGCCGTTGTGGAGGTGATCGAGCGCGAAGGCCCGGAGACCATCGCCGGTTTCATCGCCGAGCCGATCATCGGAGCAGCGGGGGCGTGCCTCACCGCAAGCGACGGGTACTGGCGGGTCGTCACCGACATCTGCCACCAGTACGACATCTTGCTGATCAGCGACGAGGTGATGTGCGGGTACGGCCGCACCGGCTTGAACTTCGGGTTCCAGCACTTCCCGTTCGAGCCCGACGTGATCGTCGGTGGCAAAGGCCTTGGCGGTGGCTACGTGCCGATGGGTGCCGTGGCGGCGCGCACCGAAGTTGCCGACGTCCTAACCAATGCCGGTTTTATGTACTTCACGTTCACCGGCAACGACGCCGCGTGCGCGGCCAGTGTCGCCGTGCTCGACATCATGGAACGTGAAGGCCTGGTCGAGCGCTCGGCCAAGATGGGGGCGGTGCTCGGCGATCGGTTGCACGCCGAACTCGATGGCCACCCGGCAGTCGTCGACGTTCGCGGCCGCGGCATGTTCTATGGAGTCGAGTTGCGTGTCCCCAATCCAAAGGTGATCGCCGAGGCACTTTCGCGTGACCTTTGGGTCTATCCCGCCGGGTCGGGTCCGGTACCGAGCGCTGTTATGGTCGCCCCGCCGTTCGTCATCACCGACGACGAACTCGATCAACTGGTCAACACACTGCGCGTATCGCTCGACGCGGTGGTGGCCAAATGAGGCGTGTCGCTGCGATCGCCGTCACGTTGCTCGGCGTGATCACGGCGTGTTCCGATACGTCGGCGAGCTCGTCGACGACACCGCCGGCGAGTGTCGCGGTGACTACCACAGTCACCGAGCCGGCCGCCATCTCGCTACCGCCGCCAACGACGGCGACACCAACGACCGCGGCCACCACGACCACGGTCGCTCCGGTGGCCGGATGGCGACAGGTGACGGCGTCCGGCGAGTGCATGTGTTCCGACGGCAGCCCGTACAGCTACTGGATCCGCGAAGCCGACCCCACGAAGGTGGTGTTCTTCCTACAGGGCGGCGGCGCCTGTTTCGATGCGACTAGCTGCGCGCCCGGCAGTGGCTCTTACAAGACGACCACGGGCGCCGGCGACGATCCCACCCACCTCTCGGGCGTGTTCGACTTCACCGACACGCGCAATCCGCTGGCCGACTACTCGTTCGTGTTCGCCCCTTACTGCACCGGCGACGTTCACCTCGGCAATGCGACCCACGAGTACGGGCCGGAGCTCACGGTACAGCACAAGGGCTCGGTCAACGCAACGACGGCACTCAACGATCTGGTAACGCAGTTTCCCGATACGGCGCAACTGCTGGTCACCGGCGAAAGTGCCGGCTCCGTACCGACCCCGCTCTATGCCGGACTGGCCCACGACCTGCTGCCGAACGCGGAGATCACCGTGCTCGCCGACGGATCGGGCGCCTACCCCGATATCCCGGCCATCAACGTGGTGATCGGTCAAATGTGGGGAACGGAGAGCGCCATTCCGCCATGGCCCGAGAACGCCGGCCTCACTGCGGCGACCTGGAGCTTCCCCGGATTGTTCGTGCAAGCCCACAAGCACGATCCCGAGATCATCTTCGGCCGTCACGACTACGCCTTCGACCAAGTGCAGCAGTTCTTCGCCGGGCTTGCCGGTATCCGTGCCGACGATCTGGTGTCGCTGATCGATGGCAACGAGGCCCTGATCGAGCAGGGCGGCGTCGATCTGCGCAGCTACATCGCACCTGGCGACTCACACACCGTGCTGAGCAAACCCGACTTCTACACCGAAACGGTCCAAGGCGTGTCGCTGGTCGACTGGGTCAGCAACCTCGTCAGCCGCCAACCCGACCCCGACGTGCACTGCACCGACTGCTCGTAGCTACCGGTCGTACACGTCGGGGTGATCGAGCGGATAGTTGAGCCACGAGATCATCTGGCGCAGTTGCTCAAACGCAGCGAGTCGCGCCGCGTCGGATCCATCGGCGTCGGCGTCGGCGCACACTTTGTTCAATCGGCGCGACATCGTCGGCCCCAGTTCCAGAAGCCCCGAGGCGCCCTCGCTCGCCCAGCGGGCCATGACGTAGTGGACGATGGCTCCGACGGGCACGTCGATCGAATCCGACAGGCCACGCACGGTTTGCAGCGGGTCGACATGGGCGTACAACGCGATGTCCGCCTTGAGGTTGGCGTCCTTGTCGTCGTCGGGCCACGGGCCGCGCCAACCTTCGAGGGTGATCGTCTCGCTCATCGTGGCGATCGTACGGCGATGCGCGAAGCTGCAGCGCAATGGATCGCATCGTCGTGGTCGGCGCATCGCTTGCGGGCCTTCGGGCGTGCGAATCGCTGCGTACTGCCGGATACACCGACACGATCACGCTGATCGGCACCGAGCGGCATATTCCCTACGATCGTCCACCACTGAGCAAGGCGCTGCTGAAAGGCGAGTTGGAGCCTGAGCGCATTCATCTACGCAAGCCTGGTGACTTCGACGGTCTGCGGCTCGACCTGCGACTCGGCATCACCGCCGTCGCCCTCGATGCATCGCGCCGATCGGTGAACCTGTCGACGGGTGAGGAGGTCGCCGGCGATGGAATCATCATCGCCACCGGCGCCGCCCCGAAACCCTTGCCGAACCAGCCCGACCTCGACGGCGTGACCATGTTGCGAACCCTCGACGACTCTCTCGCCCTCCGCACTCGCCTGGCTGATCGGCCACGGGTCGTGGTAATCGGCGCCGGATTCATCGGTCTCGAAGTTGCCGCGACCGCGGCGCAAACTGGCTGCACCGTCGCCGTGTTGGAGGGAGCGCCCGCTCCGCTGATGCGTGGTCTCGGTGCCGAGATGGGCGAGGTGGTCGCCCGGGTGCACGCCCGCCACGGGGTTGACGTGCGGTGCGGCGTGCAGGTCGCCGGCATCGAAGGGAGTGACGGGCAGGTCACCGGGGTGCGCCTCGGTGATGGGAATCTGGTCACCGCCGATGTGGTGGTTGTCGGGATCGGCGTCTCCCCGGCAACGGAGTGGCTCCACGGCAGCGGGTTGGAGCTTCGTGACGGCATCGTCTGCGACCAATTTCTACGTGCCGCCCCGCGGATCTACGCCGCCGGGGACTGCGCCCGATGGTTCAACACCTTGTTCGGCGAGGCGGGCGAGGAGATGCGCGTCGAGCACTGGACCAACGCCGCCGAACAAGGTGCAGCCGCGGCAGCGAACCTGCTTGGCGAAATGGCGGGCGAACCCGCAACGCCGTACGCGCCGGTGCCGTTCTTTTGGAGTGACCAGTTCGACAGTCGCATCCAGTTTGTCGGGCGAGCGCACGGCGACGACGATGTTCGGGTCCTGGCCGGCGACGTCGACGGCAACTTCACCGCTCTCTACGGCTACGCCAGTCGTTTGCGTGGCGTGCTCGGGGTGAATATGCCCAAGGTGGTCATGCCGTTCCGCAAGCTGCTCCTAGCACGGGTCACGTGGGAGCAGGCGCTACTCCACTCGGCGACGCTGCAACAAAGCTGAGTAGTAGCAACTCAAGTTTTGTGTTGTTACCCTCTCAACGTATGACCGATCTCGATACCCGCCGGCTCACCTTGCCGTTGCTCGCCGTGCCGGCAGTCGTACTGCCCGGCACCGTGTTCACATTTGCCCTGTCGTCCGATGCCGCCCGCGCTGCGGTGCAAGCCGCCGCCGCCGGTGACGGCCGGCTGGTGCTGCACAACGATGCCGTGGGCGACGTCGGTGTAGTTGCCCGGGTGCCCGATACCGGTGCCCTGCCCAACGGGGAGTTGGCCGCCATCGTCCAGGCCGAGGTGCGCGCCCGCATCGTCGCCCGCCACCCGAGCGAGCGCGGTAGCGACCACGTCGACGTCGTGTTGCTCGCCGACGCCCGGCCGACCCCACGGGTCGAGTCGGTGGCGCGTGAGCTGCGCGTCGTGTTGGAAGAGATCGCCAAGCTGCGCGGCAGCCGCAGGCTTCCCGAGATCCTGCGGACCATGTCCGAGCCCGGCCAGTTGGCGGATGCCGTCACCACATGGACTGAAGCCGAGCAGGATCACCAGGCGGCCGTTCTCGCCGCGGTCGACCTTGGCGAACGGGTCGATCTGGTCATCGGGTGGGCCAAGGGCCATCTTGCCGAACTGCAGGTCACTGCGCAGATTCGCGCCGACGTCACCGAAGGCGTCGACAAGCAGCAGCGCGAGTACCTCTTGCGCCAGCAGTTGGCGGCGATCCGCAAGGAGTTGGGTGAGGGCGACGACGATGTTGTCGAGCAGTACCGCGCCAAGGTCGCCGAGCTGGCGCTGCCGGAGAAGGCAGCCAACCATGTCAACAAAGAAATCGACCGGCTGGAACGTACCGGTCAACAATCACCGGAGCATTCGTGGATTCGTACCTGGCTCGATCGCATCGTCGAGTTGCCGTGGAATACCCGCACCGACGATCAGCTCGACCTCGATGCGGCGCGAGCCGTGCTCGACGCCGACCACTACGGTCTCGACGAGGTCAAGGATCGCATTGTCGAGTTCCTCGCCGTCCGCAAACTGCGCCTGGCGCGCGCCGAGGGAAGCTCCAGCGTCGAGGCCCGCCATTCGGGAGTGGTGCTGACGCTTGTCGGGCCTCCAGGTGTCGGCAAGACCAGCCTCGGCGAATCCGTCGCTCGGGCGATGGGCCGCAAGTTCGTGCGCGTTTCCCTTGGTGGCGTGCGCGACGAGGCAGAGATCCGCGGCCATCGGCGCACCTATGTGGGCAGCCAGCCCGGTCGCATCGCCAGGTCGATCATCGAAGCAGGCACGATGAATCCTGTCGTGCTGCTCGACGAGGTCGACAAACTCAGCGCCGGCGGGTGGAGCGGCGACCCAACGGCGGCCCTTTTGGAAGTGCTCGACCCGGCGCAGAACCACACGTTCCGCGATCACTATCTCGAGGTCGAGCTCGACCTCAGCAATGTCGTGTTCATTGCCACCGCCAACGTGGCCGACACCATCCCGGCGCCATTGCTCGACCGGATGGAGTTCGTGCGCCTCGATGGCTACACCGACGAAGAGAAGGTGTTCATCGCCCAGCGCTACCTGTTGCCGCGACAGATCCAGCGCTCCGGGTTGCGCGCCGACGAGGTCTCGGTCACCGAGGCCGCGTTGCGGGCGACCATCACCGGCTACACCCGTGAAGCCGGTGTGCGTTCGCTGGAGCGGGAGCTAGGCAAGCTGACCCGCAAGATCGCTGCCAAAGTGGCAACTGGGCAGGGATCGACCCCCGTCGAAGTCGGTGACACGGATGTGCGTACCTGGCTCGGCAGGGTCAAGGTCGACGACGAGGTACCCGAGCGTACCAACGTGCCCGGTGTGGCGACCGGCTTGGCGGTCACCGGCATGGGCGGCGATGTGCTGTTCATCGAGACGGCCGCCTTCCCGCTCGCCGTCGACGGTGAGCCGTCGCTGACCCTCACCGGCCAACTCGGCGACGTGATGAAGGAGAGCGCGCACATCGCCCTCAGCTATGTGCGCTCGCACGCCGAGCAGCTCGGTGTCGACGTGGCGACGATGAACAAACGCGTGCACGTGCACGTGCCCGCCGGCGCCATTCCGAAAGACGGCCCATCTGCTGGAATCACCATGACGACCGCGCTGGTCTCGCTACTTACCGACCGGCCGGTGAAGCCGACTGTCGGTATGACTGGCGAGATCACCCTGCAGGGCAAGGTGCTGCCGATCGGAGGGGTCAAGCAGAAGGTTCTCGCTGCCCACCGTGCCGGTCTCACCGAGGTGATCCTGCCGAAACGCAACGGACCCGATCTCGACGACCTGCCCGACAAGGTCCGCGAGGCGTTGACCTTCCACCTCGCCGACACCTACGCCGACGTCCTGGCCGCCGCGTTCGCGAACTGACGGCTCTCGACCCTCTGCGGCGGCAGGCGTAGCATGGGCGGCATGACAACGCCGTCCAATTCATCTGGCTCTCATCTCTCCAACGTGTGGTTCTCGGTCACCCCGCTCAAGGTCGCCAGCGGCAAGGGGTGCTGGGTCACCACCACCGACGGCGAGGAGTACCTCGACTTCGCTGCCGGCATCGCCGTCAACTCCACCGGCCATGCCCACCCCCATGTCGCCAAGGCGATCGGCGAGCAGGCTCAGCGGTTCATCCACGCCCAGGTCAACGTGTACAAGCACGACCTGCTCGAACCCCTGGCCGCCAAACTCGCCGAGCTGACACCGGGTTCGATCGACACCTTCTTCTTCGCCAACTCCGGCGCCGAGATCACCGAGGCGTCGATCAAGCTGGCCAAGCAGGTCACCAAGCGCCCCCACACGATCGTCTTCAGCGGCAGCTTCCACGGCCGCACCCACATGGCGATGGCCATGACCACGTCGAAGACCGGGTACCGCTCCGGCCATTTCGCGCTGCCCGCCGGCGTCTTCGTCGCCCCGTATCCCGACCCGCTCGCCGCCGACCAAGACGCGGCGGTGGCCGACGCCTTGAAAGGCTTCGATCATCTGCTCAAGTCGATGACGGCGCCCGAAGAAACAGCTGCCGCCATCCTCGAGCCGGTGCTCGGCGAGGGCGGTTACATCCCCGCCCCCCAGGCGTTCATGACCGGTCTCGTCGAGCGCTGTCGCCAGCACGGGATCATGTTCATCGCCGACGAGGTGCAGAGCGGGTTCGGGCGAACCGGCAAGATGTTCGCCGTCGACCACTACGGCATCGAGCCCGACATCATCTGCATGGCCAAGGGCATCGCCAGTGGTTTCCCGTTCGCCGCCCTCGGCACTCGCCGCGAACTCGACGACAAATGGCCGACCGGCAGCCATGGCGGCACGTACGGCGGTAACGCGATGGGTTGTGCAGCAGCCTTGGCGACGATCGAAGTGATGAGCGAGCCCGGCTTCTTGGAGAACGTGGTCGCCCGTGGCGAGCAGTTGCAGGCGGGTATCCGCGAGCTGCAACAGGAGCACGACGTCATCGCCCAGGTGCGCGGGCTCGGCCTGATGGTTGGCACCGAGTTCCACGATGCGGCCCGCGTCGCCGCGATCCAGAAGCACTGCCTCGAAGAGGGTCACATGATCGTGATGAATGCCGGTACCTATGGCAAATGCCTGCGGTGGATGCCGCCGCTGGTGGTCAACGAACGCGAGATCGGCCAGGGTCTTGCAGCGTTCTCCGCAGCGCTCAAGGCGACCGCCTGATACATGCCGCGTCTCGATGCCGGGCGGGTGGCCGCATGGCGCTCCTTCGGTGTGGTCGCTGCCGACATTCAGCGCAAGGTCGAGGCCGGTTTGGTCGACGACTACGATCTGTCGTTGGCGTGGTTCGAGATCCTCGCCGCGCTGCAGGCCACTGGCGGGGCGATGCGTGTCGGAGAACTCTGCGAGGTTCTCCACGAACTACCGTCGAGTCTTTCGCGACGTCTCGATCGGCTCGAAGAGGAAGGCTTCGTGAGCCGCGCCGCGACCCCGATGCCCGACGACAAGCGGGCGGTCACCGTGTCGCTGACCCGCGACGGCCGGGCCGAATGGCGCGACGCCAACATCACCTACAGGCGCATGGTGCAACAGCACTTCGCCAGATTGCTCACCGATACCGACATCACTGCACTGCAGCGAATCTTCGGCAAGCTCGGGGCTCGGCCTTAGTCGAGACCGGCGTACATCGCTTCGATCTCGGTGGCGAAGCGGGCGGTGACGCCGCGCCGCTTGAGCTTCGAGGTTGGTGTGAGCATGTCGCTGTCGGGCAGCCATTCCTCGCCGACCAACGTGAATTTCTTGATCTGTTCGACTTGAGCAAACTGCTTGTTGACCTCGTCGACGCCCTCCTGGATCTCGGCAATCACATCCGGATCGGCTGCCAACTCGGTTGGCGAGGCGCCCTGCTTGCCATGGGCCTTGGCCCATACTGCGGTTGTCTCGGGGTCGAGCACCAAGATCGCCGAGCAGAACTTGCGGTTGTCGCCGATCGCCGCCGCCTGCCCGACGAGCGGAATGGTCTTCAACGCCGCCTCGAGGTTGGCGGGGCTGATGTTCTTGCCACCGGACGTGATGATCAATTCCTTCTTACGGTCGACGATACGTAGGTAGCCGTCGGCGTCCATCTCGCCGATGTCGCCGGAGTACAGCCAACCATCGATGATCGTCTCCGCAGTCTTGTCGGGCAATTGGTAGTAGCCCTGGAACACGTGGCCGCCTCGGCAGAGCACTTCACCGTCGTCGGCAAGCACCACTTCGCAGCCGGGGATGGCTTGCCCGACGTAGCCGGGGCGATTGGCATTAGGGCTCCACGTCATCGGGCCGCTTGACTCGCTCATCCCGTAGATCTCGCTCAACGGCACCCCGATTGCGTTGTACCACTCCAGGATCGGGCGAGGGAGTGCTGCGGCGCCGGTCACAGCAGCGACGACGGCGTCGAGTCCGACCAGACCGCGGACATTGGCAAATGCCACGGCATCGAGGAACGCCAAGGTCTCGAGTTGCTCCTTGGTCGCCGTTCCGTCGCGCTCGGCGGCTTTGATGGCGACAGCCATCGCCACCCCCTCGTCGAACTTGGCCTTGCTCTCCGGGTTGGCGGCGAGCGCCGCATTGACACCGTTGAAAATCTTCTCCCACACCCGCGGCACGCCGAACACGACCTCGGGACGAACCTCCTTGAGATACGAGGAAAGCTGGTTGGCGTCGGGGCAGCAGTACACGCTGTAGCCGAGGACAAGGCCTTGGTAGTGGCTCATCATCCGCTCGGCTATGTGGGCCATCGGCAGGTAGCTGACGACGCGCTTGCCGACGAAGTTGTCGAGCCCGAAGCAGTGGCGCAACGACTCGACGGTGTAAACCACGTTGTATTGGCTGATCATCACGCCCTTCGGCGGACCGGTCGTGCCGCTGGTGTAGATCAAGGTGGCGATGTCGTCTGGGCTGGTGTCGGCGGCCAAGGCATTCAGGTCGGCTGAACCCTTGTCCATCAGCACCGCCGCAGGCTGGACGCCGGGAGGACAGCCATCCGCCGGGGGGTCGACGACGTAGATCTGCTTCAGCATCGGCAACTCGTCGCGAATCTTCAACAGTCGCTCAAGGAATCCGGCGTCCTCGACGATGGCAATCTCGGCCCCGGCGTGGGCGGCGAGGTATTGGATCTCCTCGGGCGACGACGAATTGTAGATGCTGACCGGCGTCGCCCGCAGGAACTGGGCGGCCAGGTCGAACCAATGAAATTCGGGACGGTTACGCATCATCAACAACATGCGTTCATTCGGTACGAGACCGGCATGCTGCAATCCGGCCACGGCCTGGGCGGTGGCGTTTGCGTAGTCGCGCCTCGTCCACACGTTCCACGATCCGGGGGCATCGCCTTTCACCGAATGCAGGGCCTCAACGTCAGGATGCTCACCCAGGAGGCGCATGAACATCTGCGGCGCTGTTGTGTCGACGACGGCACTGTGGACCTCTTCGATCGAAACGTGTGGCATGGTGGGTATTCTTCCACGTCGGCCCGCTCCGGTCGCCAGGCGACGTTCAATTCGAGTCTCGGCAGCGGCGCGTTGCAGACTGCAAGTCGCCCACCCATCAAAGGGGATTGCCATGCCCACCGCTGTCATAGTCGACGCCATCCGCACACCACTGGGCCGCCGCAACGGCAAACTCAAGGACTGGCACCCAGTCGACCTATCTGCCGAAACCTTGAAAGCGTTGATCGACCGTACCGGCATCGACCCGGCGATCGTCGACGATGTCGTGATGGGGTGTGTGATGCAGGTCGGCGAGCAGGCAGTCAACGTCGCCCGTAATGCCGTCCTCGCCGCCGGGTGGCCCGACACGGTGCCCGGCACGACTATCGACCGCCAGTGCGGGTCGAGCCAGCAGGCCGCCCACTTCGCCGCCCAGGGCGTCATCGCCGGCGCATACGACGTTGTCGTCGCGGCAGGCGTCGAGGTGATGACTCGTGTGCCGATGGGCGCTTCGATGGTCGACGGCAAGTTCGGGTTCCCGTTCGGGCCCAAGGTCAGCGCCCGTTACGCGCCGACTGGCGGTCTAGTGCCGCAGGGCATCTCTGCCGAACTGATCGCCGACAAGTGGGGACTCACCCGTGAGGATCTCGACGCGTTCGGGGCGCGCTCGCAGCAGTACGCGGCGCGGGCCACGGCCGAGGGTCGGTTTCAGGCGGAGACCCTGCCTGTACTCGGCGCTGAAGGTCGATGATGTCGGTCGACGAGGGACTGCGCGAGACGACACTCGAATCATTGGCCAAGTTGAAGCCGGTGTTCCGTACCGAAGAAGAAGGTGGCCGGGTGACGGCCGGCAACTCGTCGCAGATCACCGATGGCGCCTCGGCGCTGTTGATCATGAGCGAGGAGAAGGCGTCCGCACTCGGGCTCACGCCGCGCGCCCGTTTCGTCAACTTCGCGTTGGCCGGTGCCGATCCGCGGCTGATGCTCACCGCTCCGATTCCGGCGACGGAGAAGGTGTTCGCCCGCTCCGGGCTGTCGATCAACGACATCGATCTGGTCGAGATCAACGAGGCGTTTGCATCTGTGGTGCTGGCGTGGGAGAAGGAACTGCATCCCGACATGACCAAAGTCAACGTCAACGGTGGGGCAATCGCCCTCGGCCATCCGCTTGGCGCATCAGGTGCGCGTTTGATGACCACCTTGCTCAACGAACTGGAGCGCATCGGTGGCCGCTACGGGCTACAGACGATGTGCGAAGGCGGCGGAATGGCCAACGCCACCATCATCGAACGCCTCGGCTGATCGCGGCCGCCGCCGCCCCGCACCCGGTCGCCGGTGAACCGGCCCGCCTTCGCGACTCCGTCCTTCGCGACTCCGTCCTTCGCGAATCGTCTGTGACGAAACTCGGGGTGTGCTCTTGCGATTTCAGCCCTTCGCCAATCGTCTGTGACGAAATGGAGCCTCGGATTCCGTCACGGACGATTGGCGAAGGGTAATTCGAGCCGAGTGCTGTTCGAACCCGGGTGAAAATGTCTGCCGCCGGTCGGCACGTTGTAACACCGCCCCCGCTCGCGGTGACGAGGGTTGCCGGGAACTATGTAACACCGGCGGAGTACAACATCGCGATGCCTATCATTCGTCATCCCCGCCCAACGCACCGGGCCTGTTCGTGGTGCGCCTGCGAGTTCGCCATCATTCGTCGCCCTGGTCGTCCAAGGCTGTATTGCGGCCACGCCTGCCGCCACGCCTGCCGCCAGCGTGCCTACGAGCATCGCCACGGATTCGAACATCGACGCACCGTGCGTGCGCTACCAGCTCAAGTCCGTGGCGAGACGTGGACTGGAACCGGATACGAGCGCAGCATGACCGGGTTATTTGCGGGGCATGGCAAGGTGCATGCCCTGCGCACATCGGTGCGTCCCGAGGGCCGTCGACGGGAAACTCTGTGCGGTCTGCTCGCCGCCCCACTCCCCGGCCAGCACTTCAACTCGCTGCATCCGGCAGCGTGTGCGACCTGTGTCGCCGTCGCGGCGTCGAACCCGCTTCGCTTCGGAATCGCTCCGTCGAACGAGCTCGCCCGGTTACGGGCCATGCTCGACGAGATCAGCGATCGCCGCATCGACCCAGCAGAAGGTCTCCGCTGGATCAACACCAACGACCCTCTGGTCGCGTAGCGGGGCGATCGTGGCGGGTCGAACCTCAGGGGTAGCGTGAGGGTGATGCCTGCATTGTCGAGCATTGTCTGGGTCCTGGCAGGCGTTGCTATCGGCTACATCCTGTGGAAAAGCGGCGTTGGCCTGCTGAGAAGCTTCACTACTCCGATGGCGCCACCTCCACCGGCGGGTGAGTTACGCAAGGTCAACGTCAGGTACCGATGCAACCTATGCGGCCTGGAAATCAAGCTTACGCTGGCTCCCGATGAGGATCCGCCGCCTCCACGGCACTGTCTCGAAGACATGGATATAGTCCCTCCGCTACTCGACTGATCTCCACAGGCTGTGGATAAATATGTGCGGAAACTACAAGGGTGTGAGTTGGCTCAGCGCCACTTGGTGGCGACCCACAAGCCGGCCAACAAGAACCCGAGACCGATCAACACCGGCGTGTTCGTCGTGTCCCAGATGACATAGCGCGACAAGATCGCCAGCACGCCGATTGCCAGGAGCGCGAGCATCAGGATCGGCACCCACCGCGGGCTCTCGTAGAACTCCTTCGGTGTCGGCGGTGTGTAGCGCGACGATGCCGAGACCCCGGCAGATGACGTCGCGATCGGCTCCGGCGTCGTTGTCGGCTGCCCTGGTCTTGTGCCCTTCGGGGTCACCCGACCCGATGTCTTGCGTTTCGGTGGAGCCACGGCGAAAGAGCATAGGCCACAGAACACATTCGACACGACCGGTAGCACCGCGACAGTCTGGTGCGGTGACAAAGCAGCGCGTACTGGTGATCGACAGCTACGACAGCTTTGTGTACAACCTCGTGCAGTATCTCGGCGAACTTGGAGCAGAGCCGATCGTCGTTCGCAACGATCAGATGACGATCGACGAGGCCCTCGCCGTCGCGCCCGACGCGGTGTTGCTCTCGCCGGGGCCCGGCCGCCCGGAGGATGCGGGCATCATCTGCGCAGCCGTTGCGGCGTTTGCTGAACGAGGCACTCGGGTGCTCGGAGTGTGTCTCGGTCATCAGGCGATTGGTCATGTCTACGGAGGTTCGATCGTTCGGGCCCCCTCGCTGATGCACGGTAAGACTTCTCCAATCGAGCATCGCGGTGTCGGCGTGTTCCGCGACTTGCCATCGCCGCTAATCGCGACCCGATACCACAGCTTGGTGATCGATCCGGCGACGATGCCTGAGTGCCTCGAGGTGACCGCCACTTCGGGCGAGGTGGTGATGGGCGTTCGCCATCGCGATCTGCCGATCGAAGGCGTGCAGTTCCACCCCGAGAGCATCCTCACCGGCGACGGCCACGATCTGTTACGCAACTTCCTCAACGGTGTCTAGAGACCGCTCAGGGGGTGAAGGTCAGGTTGTCCGTGGCCGAGTTGTTCGCCGACGTTGGATCGGTTACGCCACTCGGTGTCGCGACGCTTGCAGTATTCGTCAGCGTTATCTGCGCCGTGCCGCTGGCGGTTCCGGTCACGGTGAACGTAACCGAACCGCCGACCGGTAGATCCACCGCGACGCTGTTGATGTCGTTGCTGCCACTGGCCGGACAGTTGGCTCCGGGATCGTCGACGCAGGTCCAGCTCACGGCGCTGAGTTGGTTGGGCACGTCGTCGTTGACGCGTGCCAGGGTCACCGACGATGGACCGGCGTTGGTGACGATGATGGTGTAGGTCACGGTTGACCCGGAGAAGCTGCTGGTCTTTGTGATCGACAGATCGGCCGTCGGTGGAACCGTGGTCGGCGCGATAGTGGTCGGCGCGATGGTGGTCGGCGGGACGGTGGTTGTCGGCACAGGTGCGGCCTTGCCGACCTGGAGTCGAATGGTCGTTCCGGGCAGGACCGACTCGGTCGAGGGGATGCTCTGCGAGATGACGTGGCCGTCGTCGGACGACCCATTGGCGACGGTCACGAATACGACGTTGGCGATCAGCCCACGATTGGTCAGCTGGTTGCGGGCTTGGGCCTCGGTGAGACCCTCGACGGGTGGCACCCGCACCCTGGCCGGGCCGGCCGATACAACCAGGGTGATGCTCGAACCCTTGGCGACGGGTGTGTTGACTGGCGGATCAGTGCGCAGCACGACGTTGGCGGCGACATCAGCGCTTGGTTCGGTGGTCACGGTCACCTGGAACGTGTACGGCTCAGCCTCGAGGAAGCTCTTGGCGGCGTCACCGATCTGCCCGGTCACATCGGGAACGCCGACCTGATCGGGCGCCTTCGATACCGTCAGGATGACCATCGTGCCCTGCGTGGCGGACTCACCGAAGGGAGGGGTGGTGCCCAACACCCTGCCGGGTTCGATAGTGGAATCGACGACGAAGACGGTGTCGGGCGACACGGTGAAACCGGCGGTCGACAAGGTGCTGGTTGCTTCCTCGACGGTCATGCCTTTCACCTCGGGGATCGGCACGGGCGCCTTGATCGGGTTGTAGACGACGGTGATTTCCTGACCTTGCGTCACCGAGGTTTCAGCCAGCGGCTCGGTGCGTATGACGACGCCCTCATCGACATCCGTCGTGGCCTCCTCCACCAGCTTGAGAATCAGACCGAGGTCCTGCAGCGTCTTGCCGGCGACTTCGAGTTGCTGACCGACGACGTTGGGCAGAGCGAAAGGCTCGGCCTTGGCGTCGTTCCTCAACGCGTTGAACAGCACAATGCCGCCGGCGACCAGGGCCAGCAGGGCAACGAACGCGGCGATGCCGTACCAGTTGTTACGGCGTGCATTCCGCGCCTGTTGCGGCACCGCCGAGGTGCGCGCCAGGACCGTGGTCGCTTGCGCGGGGTTGGCCACGGTGCGCGGCATCGCCCGAGTGACGTTGGCCGCCGAGCCGGTGTCGCCGGTGCGGGGAGGCGGTGGTGGTGCGGGGCCCGTCACCGACGCCAAGGCCATCACCGGCTCGCCGCTGCGATATCGACGCAGATCGTCGCGCAGCGCCTCGGCGTTGGCATAGCGCATGCTCGGATCCTTGGCCAGCAGCTTGGCGACGATCGCCTCGAACGGTCGGGGCACGTCGGCGACCAACTGGTTCAGCGGCTGGGGCAGATCGTGGACCTGCTTGTAGGCGATGCTTACCGGGTTCTCGCCGGCGAACGGCGGCTTGCCGGCGACCATCTCGTACAGCACGATGCCGAGCGAATAGAGATCGCTGCGCGGGTCGGGCTGGGCGCCCTGAGCCTGCTCGGGCGAGAAGTAGGTAGCTGTGCCCATTACCGAGCCGACCTGGGTGAGGTTGTTTTCGCTGCCGGCGTTCATTGCCCGGGCGATGCCGAAGTCGGCGACCTTCACCTGGCCGTTCCCCCCGATCAAGATGTTGGCCGGCTTGATGTCGCGGTGCACGACGCCGCTGGCGTGGGCGTTGCCGAGTGCAGCGGCCACCTCGTTGGCGATCTCGGCTGCCTGCACGGAATTGACATGGCCATTGGCCCGCAAGATGTCGGCCAGCGTGCGCCCCTGCACGTATTCCATCGCCATGAAGTACGTGTTGGCGTACTTGCCCCAGTCGTAAACGGCAACGATGTTGGGGTGGGTGAGGTTGGCTGCGGACTGGGCTTCGCGGCGGAAGCGCTCGACGAAGTTGGGGTCGGTGGCGAACTCGGGGAACAGCACCTTGATGGCCACAAGGCGGTCGAGCAACAGGTCGCGCGCCAAGAACACGTCGGCCATGCCACCGCGCCCGATGCGCTGCTGGATTTCGTAGCGGTCGTTCAGTACCGTCCGCTCGCCGTTGTCTGTCACGTGCTGCCTACGCTGCTTTCTTGCGCGTCGAACGCGCAACGAGGTTACCTACGCAACGCCTCCGATCTGACGTCACCTGCACGTCACCCACCGGTCGGGCCGGGATGGGCGAACATGTAATCGAGTACTTGCTTGGCGATCGGGCCGGCCAACCTTCCGCCGGTGCTAGCGCTGACCTCATCGTCGGGGCCACCTTTCAACACCACGGCGACGGCGTACTGCGGCTCGACAGCGGGAGCAAAACCGATGATCCAGGCGTTCGAGCGTTCCGGACCGGTGACGTTCAACTGCGCGGTGCCAGTTTTGGCTGCCGATTGAATGCCGCCTTCGAGCTGCATCGCCGTGCCGGTGCCCTGGTTGACGACCCCGATCATCAGGGTGGTCAAGGTCTCGGCCGTCGCCGCCAAGATCGGGGTCTTCCACGCTGTGGGCGTGGTGCGTGTCAGCACGCCGCCGTTGTGGTCGAGGGTGGCCGCGACGACGTGGGGCGTCATCATCACGCCGCCGTTGGCGATGGTGCTGGCAATCATGGCCATATGCAATGGCACCATCGTGGTGCTGCCCTGCCCGAAGCCTCCGATCGCCAGCAGCGGCAATTGATCGGTGAAGTCGGCAACCTCACCGAAACTGCTCGCCGCCGGTGCCGGCAGATCGATCGGCACCTTTTCACCGATGCCCCATTTCTTGGTGCCCTCTACCATTCTTTCCGGACCCACCTCGACGGCCAGTTGGGCGAAGGGAATGTTGCAACTGCGGTAGAACACGACAACCATCGTGCCGCCGCACACCGTGCCGCCGAAGTTCTGGATCGGGTCTGTTGTCTGCGGCGGCACGTACTCCCTCGAGTCGGGGAAGTCGCGCTCCAACGAGGTGACGCCGGTCTCGAAAGCGATCGAGGTGGTGATCACCTTGAAGCTCGAGCCGGGCATGTAGCGCTCCTGGTAGGCGTTGGCCAGCAGCGGCTTGCCGGGTATGGCGTTGAGGAACGTCAGCACCTCCTCGGAGCGCTTGGAGTTGTGCACGGCGACGTCGGCGGGGTTGTAACGCGGGTTGCTGATCATCGCGATCACAGCGCCGGTGTGCGGGTCCATCACCACCACCGAGCCCTCGCGGGTGCCGAGAGCGTCGGCGGCAGCCTGCTGCACGTCGGGCCGTAACGTCAGCAAGACGCTGCCGGTATTGTCGGGGTCTCCGAACAGTCCGCCGAGAGCGCGCAGCTTCTGCTCGCTGGTGTCGCCCATCAGCACGTCGTTCTGCGTCCGCTCGATCTGCGTCGAGCCGAAGCTGAACGTGTAGTAGCCCGTAACGTTGCCGAACAGATCACCGGTCGGATACTCGCGCTGGTACTTGAACTCGTCGCCGGGGATGGTCGGCACGCTGCGGGCCAGCACGGTTCCGTCGGCAGCCAGAATCGAGCCACGTGGCCGGTTGAAATCGCGTTCGGTTTGGCGGTTGTTGCGCGGATCGGCGTTGAGTTCTTGCTGGCGCCCGACCGCCAACACGTTCAATTGAACGAACAGCGCCAGATAGCACACCAACAAGGCGAGGGCGAGGCGGCGGATCTGCTTGTTCATGCGCCGGCCTTCACCGCCGCTCGCCGGTGCCGGTACGCCTCGAGGCGTTCCTGTGTTGTCAGTTCATTCGGCGTCTCACCGAGGCGTCTTGCTGTCGAATCGCTGACCCGCACCAACAGTGCCAGCAGCACATAGTTGGCCAGCAGGCTGGAGCCGCCGTAGCTGACGAACGGCAGGGCAATGCCGGTCAGCGGCACCACTCGGGTGACACCGCCGATGATGATAAATGCCTGCATGCCGACGATGGTCGTCAGGCCGGTCGCCAGCAGCTTTTCGAAGGCCCGGTCGGCACGAACTGCGATCCGCAGGCCACCGCCGATCATCAACAGGAATCCGATCAGAATCGCTGTGGTGCCGAGCAGCCCCAATTCCTCGCCGATGGCTGCGAAGATGAAATCGGTCTTGGCTACAGGGATCTTGTTCGGGCTGCCGAGGCCGAGGCCGGTGCCGCTGGTGCCGCCGTTGGCGAACGCGAACATCGACTGCACGATCTGGTAACCCCGACCTTCGTACTGTGGCCACGGGTTGCGCCAAATGGCGACGCGGGTCTTGACGTGATCGAACAGCCGCCAGGCCACAAACGCCGCGCCGGAGAACAGCAGTAGGCCGATCACCAGGTAGCTGGCTCGCTCGGTCGAGACCCACATCATCACGACGAAGAGGGTGAAAAACAGCAGCGACGAGCCGAGATCCTTCTCTGCCACCATGACGACGACGGCGAAGCCCCAGGCGAGGGCGATCGGCAACAGGTGGCGCAACTCGGGGAGATGGAACGGCCCGACCCGCCACGCCCCGGCGGCTATCAGCTCGCGGCGATCGGCGAGGTAGCCCGCAAAGAACAGGGCTAGGGCGATCTTGGCGAACTCGCCCGGTTGGAAGTTGATCGGCCCGATGCTGACCCAGATGCGTGCGCCCCCTTTGGTGTTGCCGATCCCCGGAACGAGGGGCAACAGCAACAGCGTCGCACCGATTGCCAGGAAGCTCCACTGGTAGTGGGCTAGATCGGCGGTGCGTTGAATGATCACAAGAGTTGCGACGTAGGCGACGATGGCGACGAAGGTCCATGTCGTCTGCAAACTGGCGGAGCGCTCGCTGAGCCTGGCGATGATGACGTAGCCAACGCCGTGGAGCAGTGCGGCCAGCGGAAGGATCGTGCCGTCGGCGCCCTTGGCGAGCACCCGGTTGGCTAGGTGGGCGACGACCAGCAGGCCGAGCAGGGCGATAAGGAACGGGACCAGGATCGGCGGAATTTCCGCGTTCTTGCCGAGCGACGCCAATGTGTACGCCGCGCCGGTGATGGTCGCAGCCATCACGATCAGGCCGAGTTCGGTGCGTCGTCGAGCTGCGGCGATCGGCGAGGCGCTCATGGCCCCGAGGTGGTGGTATCAACGTTGCTGGTAGTGGTGGGGCTCGACGTCGATGTCGTGCTGCTGGTCGAACTCGTCGTCGACGTCGAAGCAACCGTGTCGGGCTCGGTGACCACCGAGGTCGTTGGAGACTTCTCGTTGTCTCTGCCGTTGTAGACGGCGGCAGCGATCAGTGACACGACGACAGTGAGCAGCGCGGCGGCACCCAGCAGCTTGATGAAGCGGCGCCTTCCCCAACGACTGTGGGTTACCGGCTCGTCAGGCCTCACTGCCGGAACGATCGGTGGCAGCAGGGCGCCTGGATCGCTGACGAATCCGGCGGCGCTCATCGAGCTGTTGGCGTCGGCGTCGATCATCGTCGTCGTCGAGTCGGAGCCGGGCCAGCCGGGCTCCGACTCGAGTTCGGCGTCCGCGGCGGTTGGCTCGACACCCTGCAACACATCGACGACCACCACGGTGATGTTGTCGCTGCCACCGTTGGCTTTGGCCTTGGCGACCAGTTGCTCGGCGGCGTAGTCGGCACGGCCTGGCTCGTAGCTCATGAACATGTAGAAGTCGGTCGCGTCGACCTTGGGCGTGGTCGTGATCGACGGCGCCTCGCGGTGGCTCGAAGCGTGCGACGGCGAGACGACCGTGCCGAGGGCC
>JANNHY010000199.1:0-5333 GCA_031404635.1 Ilumatobacteraceae bacterium | reverse complement strand
AGTTCGAAGAACTGCGCACCTGTCCAGACCTGACGGCGCAACGGGCGAGAATCGAGGCACACCGCGATCGAGCGCCGGACAAGACCTTGGCGTTCGAATCACTCATGCCGCTGCTGTACGGTGACCCGAGCGCGACAGCAGCCGCCTGGACGTGCCCGATGCATCCCGAGGTGGTGAGCGCCGAGCAGGGTACGTGCCCGGAGTGCGGCATGAAGCTCATCGCCGCAGCTCCAGACGCCGTCCCAGCCGCTGTTCACGCGGAGACACATGCTCACGACACGCCAGACGGCCTGGAGTGGGAGGACTTGATGCCGGAAATCAACCGTGCATCGGACTCGTGCAACATGATCTGGAAGCTCGTTGATCGCGACACCGGACAAGCCAACTGGGAGATCGACTGGGCGTTCACAGTCGGCGATCAGGTGAAGATCCGGCTCGTCAACGATCTCGACCAGGACCATCCGATGCACCACCCGTTCCACATCCACGGTGCCGGTCGATTCCTTGTGCTCAGTCGCGACGGCGAACCGGATCCGAACCTCGTGTGGAAGGACACTGTCCTAGTGCGCTCCAACCAGACCGTCGACATACTTCTCGACGTTTCCAACCCCGGACGGTGGATGGCGCACTGCCACATCGCCGAACACAACCAGAGCGGAATGATGTTCAGCTTCCCCGTCAGCGAACCAGCCTCTGCCCAGGCCACGAAGTGAGTGAACTCGAGAGACGGATCCGACCCCGGCGAAAGCCCGTGCGGAGACGATGAAGGCGATCGTTCAGGACGTGTACGGCACCGTGCCTGAGGCGGTGCTCCGACTCGCCGAGATCGCTCGCCCCACGATTGGCGATGACGAGATCCTGGTAGCGGTTCGCGCGGCGGGCGTGGATCGAGGCACGTGGCATGTGATGACCGGTCTGCCGTACGCGATGCGCCTCGCGGGCTTTGGCGTTCGCACGCCCAAGGCGCCGAACCCGGGCCGGGCGCCCTCGCTCGAAACGGTCGAGTCCGTGGGCAAGGACGTGACCGAGTTCGAGCCGGGTGGCGTGGGCACCTACGCGGTCCGGGGGATCTCGTCGAGTCCGGATTGGGCCAGGGGCGCGGTTCCGCCCACGACTGCTGCCAGCTGCGCTTGAGGTCACGTCGACCGGGCGAAACGTGTACTGGAATCTGACCGGCATCCCCAAACTCCCCACCAAGCCCGTCTCACCCATCCGCCGAGGTGCTGCCGTATGCATGCCGTTCGGTGAGCTACGGTCGTGTGCGCGACGTCTGAGAAGAAGGCAACAGTGAGCGAACAGCGCGGGTTTCCACACGAAGAGTTTGGAACCCGCATTCGACGAACCCAACGCCTGATGGCTGAACGCGACATGGCGGCCATCCTGGTCTGCACCGAACCTGAGGTCCGCTACTTCACTGGGTTCCACACACCGTTCTGGCAGAGCCCGACTCGACCCTGGTTCGTCGTGGTGCCAGCGAGCGGCAAGCCGATCGCAGTGATTCCCAGTATCGGGTCGGCATCGATGTCGACCACCTGGGTCGATGACGTTCGCACCTGGTCCTCCCCGCGTCCGGCCGACGATGGGATCAGCCTCCTCGTCGACTGCCTAACCGAAGTGACCGGCGGAGCTGGCGCGATCGGCCTTCCGATGGGCCCGGAAACCCACGTCCGGATGCCGTTGAACGATTTCGACCGGCTGCGCGCGGCCGTCGGCGGGTTTATCGACGCGACCGATGTGATCATCGATCTGCGCACGGTGAAGTCCGAGGCCGAAATCGCTAAACACCGAACCATCTGCAGCATCGTGTCCGATGCCTTCGATCGAATTCCCTCGCTCCTCAGCGTCGGCATGTCCGAACGGGAGGCCTTCACCGCATTCCGAGTAGAGCTCCTTCGCCAGGGCGCCGACGAGGTTCCTTATCTGGTGGGAGCAACTGGGCCGGGCGGCATCGACGACATAATCCGCGCGCCGTCGTCGCGGCGGATCGCGTCCGGTGATTTGCTGATCTTCGACACCGGCTCGACGTTTGATGGGTACTTCAGCGACTTCGATCGCAATTTTGCCTTTGGCTCCGCGGCGCAGGACGCCAAGGATGCCTACCGAGCGGTGTGGGAGGCGACGGAGGCCGGGTTGGCGGCAATCCGCCCGGGCGCCACCACCACCGAGGTGTTCCAAGCGATGAATGTCGTGCTCAAGGCCAACGGTTCGCTGGGCAACGACGTCGGTCGAATGGGTCATGGTCTGGGGATGCAGGTGACTGAGTGGCCATCGCACACAGCCGACGACAACACGGTGCTCGTGGAGAACATGGTGCTGACCTTGGAGCCTGGCCTGGTATGGGCGCCGGGCAAAGCAATGGTCCACGAGGAAAACCTGGTGGTGCGGGCACATGGCGCCGAATTACTCAGCCGGCGGGCCGCCCCCGAACTTCCGATCATCGGTTAGATATTCGGTGAGATAAGTCGACATGAGCCTCCCCGAACTGATCGAACTGCCAGTGACCGTCGATAGCGGCTATGGGTCGCGCGCCAGAATCGGTTTGATCGTGCTGGAGTCCGACCGCACCATCGAGGTGGAGGTCGCCATGTTGTCGGTGCCCGACGTCGCCGTCTACCACACCCGGATTCCGATGGTGCAGGAGGTGACACCGTCGACGCTGGCGAGTATGGAGGACCACCTGCCGGCGGTGGCGGCATCGTTGCCACGCGGATTTGATTTCGGAGCTATCGGATATGCGTGTACGTCGGCGGCGACGATCATCGGGCCGGGCCGGGTGACGGAGGTGCTTCAGACAGCGCATCCGCAGACGCCCTGCAGCAACCCACTGTCAGCCGCCATCGCCGCGCTGGCTGCGGTTGGAGCCACGCGTGTCGCGCTGATCACTCCCTACACAGCCGACGTCACCCGGCCGCTAGCCCAGCGGCTGCTCGACGCAGGGTTTGAGATTGCGGCGATGGGTTCGTTCCTCGAACCGGATGACTTGGTCGTGGCGAGGATCTCCGCTCAGGCGATCGTGTCCGGCGTTCGAGAGGTCATCCAGGCAGGCGCCGGGGCAGCGGACGCAGTCTTCATTTCCTGCACGGCACTGCGAACCCTCGGCATCATCGATGTGCTGGAGAACGAACTGAACATTCCTGTGATCTCCAGCAACCAGGCGATGATCTGGCATCTCCTACGGTTGGCCGGCGTCGACGACGCGATCACCGGATTCGGATCGCTTCTCCGAGACGACCGAGAAATCGTGGATGTCAATCGAGGGCGACTTGCATCGCAATGGCATCGCCCATCTTGACCAGACCCGGATGATGACGCATCGCTAGGAGCCCATCGATCGTTGCCCCGGTAGGCAACCGATGGTGGGCCGAGTCGTCGGGGATCGTGAACCCGGGCGACGGTCTGCCCGGGCCGAATCGCAGCCCCCAACGGGACCAACCGCTCGATGAGCCCGTCGCTATCCGCGTGGAGGCCGCCGAAGAATCGTCCGCGCGGTGCCGGAATCGGGCGCGGTTATCTCATCAGCGAAACCACGCTGGTCGGCGAGATCGGATTGGCCAGTAGCAAATCGTGAGCTGGCACCCCGACCACGATAACCGTGTCGCCGCGAGTCGAGCCGAAGAGGACCATTCGATGGGGCTCAGCGACGCGTCGGGCGACTTGGTCGGGATGAAAGGCTCGGGCTCGCTCGTCGGGATTATCACGGGGGACACGATCATCGACGACATCTACACCGGCACGGTCCGCTAGAGGTCAGACCAGGTCTCGGGGAGTTGCATTCCGACGTCCTCGGCCAACTGGATGGCGACCGGCCGGATCGAGAGATTGGTCCAGGGCGATCCTTCGAACGCCACAGCGAGTTCTTGGCGGGCGCGTTCGAGATCTCCGGCGGCGGCGAGGATCGCTGCCGCATGGACTCGCACCGACGGCCTCGTGATGCCACCGGCGAGAGCCTTGTCGATCATTGGTAGTGCCTGCTCGAGGTCCCCGGCCGTGAACAGCGCCCAGGCCAGCGCGTCGGCGCCGAGCACGTTCGTACGCACTTTGTAGGCGGCGCGTGCTCGCACGACAGCTTCGGCCGAGTCGCCGTGGTCAGCGAGGAAGGACGCTGATTCCAGATCGGTGGCCTCCCCCCTGTCTCTCAGTTTCTGATCCTTGATCCGTGCGATCTCAAAGGCAGCGTCCGCGGCCGCAGGGTCGTTCATCAGCAGTGCAACTTCGCCGCGAACGATCGCCGGTGTCGTCTCCGGGCCGAGTCCGATGGCGAGATCGAGCAGGGCCGCAGCCTCGGTGAGCGATCCACGAGCGATGAGCACGCGCGCCCGACCGACGGTCGCCGCAGCGTCGGACGGCTTGTCGAGCAGCGCTTGGCGATATGCCTCGTCTGCTGCGTCGACTCGGCCCGATTCGAGTTGTAGATCGCCGAGAAACACTCGCACGGACGCCCGCGTGGCGCCGGGGCCGGCCGAAGCGACGGCCTGCTGCATGGCAACCCGCGCTCCGTCGATGTCACCGGTGAGTTCGCGCAGGTACGACACTCTGGCGTACGCGGTAACGCCTGGTTCGACGTTCAGGAGGTCGGTCAAGGCGGCGTTTGCTTCGGTGTAGCGCCCGGTCTCGACGCGGGCATCAACAAGTGCAGCGAGTGCGGTGGGATTGTATGGACTGAGTCCGACCGCCCGCTCGGCGAGCGTCAACGCCCGGGCGAAGTCGTGGGCGTTGAGGGCGAAACGCGCCCTCGCCGTCAGCGTCTCGGGAGAGTCGGGAGCGAGGTGTAGCGCAGTGTCGAACGCATCCTTGGCCGCAAGGTACTCGCCTCGATCGCCACTGGTCACCGCGGCCTGCAGCAAGGCGTCGCCGTAGACGACCCACGAGTCGGCCGAGGTGGGGTCGGTCTCGACCGCTACTCGCAGGTCGTTGAGGGTGGCGGGCGCAGTGGCGGATGCCGCTGGCGTCGCAGGTGAAGGTGAGTCGGCGGTTATGAACCGGCCCACCGCCAGCCCGGCGACCAACACGTACAGGATGGGCCCGATGAACCGGGAGGGACCAGACGCCCGGCGGACGACAGGTGCGACCTCGGGAAGTTGGTGTGTGGGGCTGGCGGTGGTGTGCATGTCTCTGTTTCCTTCCTATCAGTCCGTGCCGGACCATGGCTCGGCGACATACGGGAAGCTCGCCGAAAACGCCTTGTCATTCGCGCTGACGTCGTCGCCGAGCACGTTGTTCGGCGACACGTTGAACGCCTCCGTGCCCGGGAATCCGATCCCGCCGGCCAACGCCCGCAGTTCGACATCGGTCACGTCGTCGGTCAGCAGACGCCCGTTGGGGAAGCCGCTGGC
>JANNHY010000198.1:0-15481 GCA_031404635.1 Ilumatobacteraceae bacterium | reverse complement strand
GTTCGGTATTCGCCTACGAGTTCGACCTCGACGACGCCGAGCAGTGTCAGATGATCGGTGCTGCCGCCGCCTGGCTCGAACTCGGAGGGCTCGTTGTACCCAGTCTTCGCTCTTCAGGAGACAACCTGGCGATGTTCGTTTCGAACCTCGCCGCCGACGACTTCTACGTGGCGGACGGTTCATACGACTACCCGCCGGGCCCTCCTTCGGACGTGGCCTACGAGTCGCTCGCACCGGTCGAGAGTGATGCGTCATGACAGGCTCACGGAATTCGTTTCAGGCATCCTCTCGAGGGCGTCAAAAGGGCGGGTGGGCGTCAAAAGGGCGTGTCACACAGGTCAACAACGGTCATTTACGGCCAACAACGGTCACTCAAAAATGGGGACTGAGCTGGGAGGACGCCTCTGACCAGCACTTCCGCCTGAAATCTCAAGGGGGTTCGATTCCCCTCAGCTCCACCCTGTGATGTCGCGAGATATCCCGGACGGCCGAACCCTCATTGGGGTTCGGTTCGTTTGGTTTCGCGGGGTCCTTTGGGACCGCCTGGTGGTTTGCCGGTGCCGTGGTAGCGGCGTTGCGGGTCGATGGTCAAGGTTCGGATGATCTCTCCGGTGGAGGCGTGGATGACGCGCACGTCGAGGTCGGCGATGAGGAGGATGACGCGGGTTCCGTCGAGGGTTCGTCCGAGGCCGATGTGGTGCATGTGGCCGGCGACGCGGAGGCTGACCCGTCCGTCGGTGATGCGGTCGTGGCGAACGCGCCAGTGCGGGTTGTCGGCGTGTTGGCCGGGTGTTGCTTTGGGGCGTGTGTTGTAGACGGTGGCGGGAGTGGCCCTTGTTAGCGGCTTGAGTATTTGGTGATGGGTGGGGGGTAATTGGCTGCGTAGGTGTTTCTTGAGGGTGTCGTGGAAGCGTTCGACTTTGCCGCAGGTGGTCGGGTGGTTGGATCGGGAGTTCTTTTGGATGACCCGGAGTCGGACGAGTTCGGCTTCGAACATGTTGCGTCCTCCCGTGTTGGTGGATTGTTGCTCGGAAAGTGTCGACGACGGTTCGTCAGGTGACTCGGAGATGGGCGGTGACCGACAATGCGTAGCGGGAGTGGTCATCGATCAAGCACAAGATCTCTACGTCGATCGTGTTGGCCAGTCGCCAGTGGGTGAAGTCGGCTTGCCAGCATTCGTTGGGTTGGTCGGCTTGGAAGCGGATGTAGGACGAGCGTGGCTTCTTGGCAGGTTGGGGGCGTGATCGCGTTCGCTCGTCGCAGGATCCGGTAGACGGTCGCTCGTGACGTCGAGGTCGGGAACCAGCCGACGACTCTTTGGACAGACGCGAGTTCCGCAGGACAACGGTGACCTCTCGAAGCTGGTTGCCAGTAACCCGAGTCTCCTGAGCGCCTTCTCGCCGCAGTTCGAACTGCCGCGAAGTAGCACGGCTGTGACAGCGTGTACAAAATAGCGAAATGTGCTATATTGAGCGCGTGGCAACAATCAGAGCCGACATCCGACCGCGGGACCTTCCGGACTGGCTGCTTGCACGCGGGCGGAACTGGACCACCACAGCGGTGATCGCAGAACTGCTCGACGTCCCGAAAAACGAGGTCCCACCGCTGGCCGCGCGGTGGCGCTCGAAGGGGCAGGCGTTCGCTCCGACTCGCGGCGCGTATGTGCCCATCCCGCCCGAGTTCCGGTCGTGGGGGGCGGTGCCAGCGAGCCACTTCATCGATCCGATGATGCACTTTCTAGGGCACGACTACTACGTGGCCTATCTGTCGGCTGCAGAGGTCCACGGCGCTGCCCACCAACGGCCGCAAGTGTTCCAGGTCATCACCAGCGGTCGCCTTCGTGATCGTTCCTTCGGTCGTGTGCGGCTCGAGTTCACCACCTCGGCTGACACCGGCCATCGCCCAACCGTGGAGAGGAACACGCCGACTGGAATCATGCGCGTCGGGACCGGGGAGGTCACGGTGCTTGATCTCGTGGCCTCCCCCGAGCAGGGCGGCGGGCTATCAAACGTGGCCACCGTGATCGGTGAACTGCTCGACAACGACAGCCTCGACGTCGACGAGCTAGCTCGGGTCGGTGAGGGGTACCCTCTGTCGGTCCGTCAGCGCACCGGCTGGATGGTCGAGCATGTCGCCGAACTGGTCGGTCGTCCGGTCGACCTGTCGGCACTCGCGACCTTCGTTGCCGGTGCCGAGCGCGCGCCGCTGTTGCCATCGGCCGGCCGAGCCGGACCGGCCGATGCACGGTGGCACGTGATCGTCAACACCGACGTCGAGCCCGACTTGTGATCCCCGCTGCCTACATCACCGATTGGGAACGCCGAGCGCCGTGGCCGACCCGCGAGCAGATCGAGCAGGACCTCGCGCTGTCACGACTGATTGTCCAGATCGCCAACGACGACTATCTCGGCGAGGAGCTTGTGTTCCGCGGCGGGACATGTCTCCACAAGCTCCACCTGCCGACGCCGCTGAGATACAGCGAGGACCTCGACTACGTGCGTACCACCGCCGGCGGGGTCGGAGCGATCATAGACGCCGTCCGTCAGATCGGCGACTCGCTCGGCATGCGGGTCGACACGCGAGTGACCACGCACCCGAAGATCCGGCTGCGAGCACCGTTCGAGACCGGCACCGGAATGATGAGCATCAAGGTCGACATCAACACCTTCGAACGCTTGCCAGCTCGTCCGCCGCAGCGGATTCCGTACTCGATCGACAGCCTCTGGTTCAACGGCGGGTCGGACGTGCTCACCTTCGATCTCGCCGAGCTCGTCGCCACCAAGATCCGCGCTCTCTACCAACGATCGAAGGGTCGCGACCTTTTCGACCTGTGGCTCGCCCTCGTCCCGCTCGCTACGCCACCGGCCGATATCGTCGACGCCTTCGCGCCCTACCGCCCCGACGGCTACACGCGAGCACTCGGCGAGCAGAACCTCCGTCGCAAGCTCGACAGCGAGACCTTCCGCGCCGACCTCGACCAGTTGGTGACGGCGTGGCCCGACGGGTACGACATCGACAGCGCCGCTGAGCTCATTGTCGAGCATGTGCTCAGTCTCGTCTCATGACCGCCCCCCACGACGCACAGCCGTCTGATTCCCCCCATCGCAGTGAAGACCCTTCTCGTACGATGCATCGGGTGACCACTCGTTGGCGGCTCAATCGTGCCGGCATCCTGAACGTGTACCAATACGGCGACGAGACTCTGAACTTCGGCGGCGGGCGACTATTGCTGCGCGGGGTGAATGGCTCTGGCAAGTCGACGGCGATGAACATGCTGCTTCCGTTTCTCATCGAGGCCGACACCCGGCGAATCGATGCGGCCGGCGAGCAGTCCGCCGTGCTCCGCTCGTGGATGCTGTCCGGCCGTAGCGAACAACAGCCCGTCGGGTACCTCTGGATCGAGTTCGCCCGTTCCGGTCCGCCAGACGTAGAGCCTCGCGAGGAGTACCTCGTGTGCGGATGCGGGATCAAGGCCAACCAGAGCACCGATCGCGTTACGACCTGGTGGTTTCTCACCGATCGCAGACCCGGAGTCGACTTCGCCCTCATGGAGGGCCGCGTTCCGCTCAACGCCGACGTGCTGCGCTCCACGCTCGGACCGCATGCTGTGTTCGCTCACGATCAACGCGGCGCCTATCGCCAGGCGGTTCGCGACACTTTATTCGGAGGTCGAGACCTCGATCAGCACATTCGCCTACTGCACATCGTCCGCAGTCCGCGTGTCGGTGACCGCATCGACACTGAGCTCCCCGTCTACCTGCGCGATGCGCTGCCTCAGCTTTCGGAAGCCGCTCTCGACGACGCCGCCCAACCGCTCGAGGACCTAGAAGAGCACCGCCGCAACGTCCAGGCACTCGCGCGCACCTCCGACACGTTGCGGTCGCTGATGCAGGTCTACCGCGGGTATGCCTCGGGGGAACTGCTCCGACGGGCCGCGCACCTGATCGGACTGAGCGACGACGTGGAGCGCCGTCACAAAGAAGCTGCCAGACGTCGGCAGCTCGCCGACGCGGCCAGCGAACAACAGCGCGATGTCGAGCAGCGTATTCGATCGCTCACGGCATCCATCGTCCGGCTCAACGGAGAGATCGGCGCGCTGCAGGCCACGCCGGCCTACCAGCAGGGCATCGAGCTTGACGACCTGCGCGACCATGTCGACACTCTTGCCCGGCAGGTCGACGAGGCCAAGCACCGAGCGGCCACGGAAGATGAGCGCACTGCAAAGGCGGTGGAGGCCGTCAGGAGCGCAGCCGCCGCTACGGACGAGGACCACCGAGCGCTCCACAGCACCATCAGCGAGCTCAGCGTTTCGGCCGGATCGGTGCGTCTCGCGGTCCGCATACGTGACCTGCCCGCCATCGCTACTGACGACCCCGACAAGTCGATCAGCTTGCCGATCGGTGACCTCGCGGTCGAGCCGGAGCGTGCGTCAATCGGTGCAGTGCAAGCCGCGGCGCTTCAACGCCGGGGTGATGTGAACGACGTGATGAAGGCCGTCGAACGCGTCGACGCGCTTCAAGTCGAGCTGGTCTGGGCCGAGAACGACCACGACCGGACGAGCATCGAAACCGAGGCCGCGAGTCAGTACCTTGACGAGCAGCGTCGGGCACTGGCAGCTGCCGTCGATGCCTGGCGATTCGAGTTGAACGATTGGTTCGAGACGATCATCGTCATCGACGCGGACGCCGCCGTGATCGATCGGCCGCTGGTCGACGCGCCAGATCTAGTCGACCGACGCGGCGAGGTGGAACCGAGCTGGTTCGGCGCCGCGTCGGGCTTGGTCGACCGCCGCCAGACGGCGCGATCGGAGGTCGCAGCTCGCCGCCAACACGAGCAGGCAGAGGTCGACCGGCTGACCACGGAACTGGCCGAGCTCCAAGCGCGCACCTACGCCGATCCGCCCGCCGCAGCGTGGCAACGCGTCGACCGACGCGCCTGCCTCGCCGACCTCATCGACTTCGCCGACTACCTCACAGAAGCTGATCGAATCGGACTGGAAGCGGCGCTTGAGGCATCGGGACTGCTCGGTGCCGAGCTCGGAACTGACGGCGCCTTGCACCTCGCGAGCGGCGATCTCATCGCATCCGCCGGTCAGCAGGTCGACGCCCCGCTGAGCAATCTGCTGACCGTCACCGTGCCCGAGTCACTCCAACCCGACGTCGACTCGGGCATTGTCGCCAAACTGCTCGACTCGATCTCGACCGACCTCAGCGCAGTGGCCGACACCGTGGTGACCGAGACCGGCGAGTTCCGTATAGGCGCCCTGCGAGGCCGCCACAACAAGACCGAAGCCGAGCACGTCGGCGTCACCGCCCGTCGCGCCGCGATCGAACGACGACGGGCCATCACCGCACGCGACCACGCCGCTGCGACGGAGGTCGTCCGAACAACCGACTGTGAGCTCATCGAGCGGGATGCGCTCATCGAACGGCTCAAGGCGCATCGGAACTCGCTGCCAACGGCTCGCGACGTCGACATCGCATATGACCGGGCCCAGAGCGCCGGCGACCGACTGGACGAGGCACGCGAGCGGGAGGCCGAGGCGGCCAATCGCGTGCGAATCGCTGACGACGCCCACTCTTCGGCGGTCAACAACGCGACCCGCCTCGCTGCCACGCACCAGCTCCTCGCCGACCACCAAAGCCTGAGCGGGACCCTCGCGGCCCTCGACCAGATCAGCACTCTGTGTCGCGACGCGATGACCCGACTCGACGTGCTCGCACGATCGCATCGCAGCTGGCACGCCCGCGCCGCGGACTGGCGCACGGCCCGCACCGCCGCTGAGTTAGCTGCCCGACAGCTCGACGAGGCAGAGGCCGAGCACTCTGCGCGGGCGATGCGCCTCGCCACACTCGAGGACGCCATCGGAACGGACTACCAGGAGGTGCTCGCATCACTGGTCGTGAGTCGCGCCGACCTCGACAACGCACAGTCCGAATTGGACGCGGCCCGCGAGGCCAAGGAAGCGGCAGTCGTTGCCCTCACAAACACCGAGCGCGACGCCAAGGATGCCGTAGCGGAATTGGATGAAGCGCGCACGGAGTGCGTGGCAGCGATCGAGCCAACGCGCCGCGCCCTCGGCGTGCCAGGGCTGCTCGACGCTGCCTCCATGGCCGAACAAGACGACGACACTCGGCATCCTTCGGTGCCGGCGGTTGACGACAGCCCCGGCGGAGCGCGCGCCCTCGCTGACGCCGTGACCGCGCTCGTCGGTCAATCCGACCGCGACGCGATCAGCACCGACGGTGTGCGTCAGTCCGTGCGGCAGCGGCGCGAGCAGCTCGGCGCCGGGTGGGATGCTGAGGACCACCAACCTGACGACACCCTGCCGATCAGCATCACTATCACCGGGCCACTCGGGCGAATGCCGCTGGCTGCTGCGAGCACCCACGTGCGAGCCCAGCTCGCCCAGCAGTCCAGCCTACTCACCGCCAAGCAGGACCAGGCATTGCGAAACCTGCTCCAAGGACTCGTCGCCCGAGAAGTCGCCGAGAAGATGCACGCTGCCGGCGAGCTGATCGGCCTGATGAACCAGCGCCTCGAGAATGTCAGCACAGCCCACGGAATCGGCGCGCGCCTCACTTGGAGGCGGCGGAGCGATCTCGACCCCGAGCTCACTGGGATGATCGATCTACTTCGCCGACCACCGGACCTGCGCACCGCCGACCACGACGCCGCGCTGGCCGCCGCGCTTTCAACGCGGATCGATCAAGCCCGCCGCGACGACCCGGAGCGGCGATACCGGGATCTGATCGGCGAAATCCTCGACTATCGGGATTGGCACGAGATCGGGATCGTCGTGCGCCGTGTGGGGCGCGACGACGAACGCCTCACCCGCCGCACACCGCTATCGGAAGGCGAGAAGAAGATCGTCTCGTACCTGCCGCTGTTCGCCGCCGTCGCCGGCTCATACGATGCGCTCGCCGAATCCGACCCCACGGTTCCCCGGTTCGTCCTCCTCGACGACGCCTTCGCCAAGGTGTCGGAGGACAATCACGCCCAGCTGTTCGGGCTGCTAGTCGAGTTCGACCTCGACTTCATAGCCACCAGCGAGCGGCTGTGGGGCACCCATGCCACGGTGCCGGAGCTGGCGATCACCGAAGTCCTCCGCGACGCAGCGCTCGGCGTCATCGTGCTCGAGCACTCACGATGGAACGGCCACGAACGCTCCGAGCAACTATGAGCGACGCCAACGGCACTACGACGGACCGCATGGGCAAGCCCACCGAAGGCGACGATGGTGCGGACCGAGCCCGCCGGTTGTTTCGCTACGTCCATGGTGACGAGTGGATGGAGTACCGAGCGATCATGGCCGTCTTCGCCGACACGTTCTTCGCGGAGTTCACCCCTGACGATGTCGTCGCCGCCCTCGCTCGTTCGAGTGTTGCGCTCGACGCAGTGATTGCGGCTGATCGGCTCGAGCGGCTTCGCGAGTGGGGAAACCTCACGGTTTCGTCGTCGATCGGGCAGCCCGCCAACCTGGCCGACTACTACCGGCGCCGCAACCGCTATTTGATCACCCGCGCAGGGCAGGAGGTTCACGCCCTCGTCGAGGGCGTCCTCAGCCGAGTCGACGAAGTGCGCGATGTGTCGACCGGTCGGCTGCGAACGCTGCTCGAATCCCTCACTGAGCTGGCCACCACCGAACTCGACGCGCTGAGCGACGAACGGATCAGCGACCTCGTGCGCGGTGTGTTCGACTCACATGGGGCGTTCGCTGACGAGATCACCCAGTTCTCGGCATCGATCAACCAATGGCAGAGCCGCTACGACCTCAGCCCCGACGAGTTCCGTTTCTTCGCCGAAGTACTCGTTGGGTACGTGGCCGAACGCCTCGACGAGATCGAGCGCGCCGCGCGACCTATTGGCCGCTACCTGGATGACCTGATGCCGCGCCTCGCGCCAATCACCAGCCGCGTTCAGCGCGGCCTTGCCGGCCGCGTCGAGCAAGCGGGACTCGCCGGATCGATCGTCGTGACCCGCACGCCGGGAAGCACGGTCGACGACTGGCGCCACCTCGGCGCCTGGTTCATCGCCAGGCCGGGCACGCCATCACGCATCCAACGCCTCGGACGCGATGCAATCGCTGCGATTCGCACCCTGACCCTCAACCTCACTCGCCTGTCCCGGGTCGGCATCGGAGCCTCCTCGCGACGCGCCGACTTCCTCCGGCTTGCGAGCATCTTCCATCACGCCGACACCAACACTGTCTCCCAGCTCGGCGTCGCTGCTCTGGGACTTCACCCGGCTCAGCATCTCGGCGTCGTCGCTGAGGACTCACTCGACCCGGTCACCACGTCGACGTCATGGCGGACAGCGCCACGCGCTCCGGTCCCGATATCGATCCGCGAGCGAGGCGACACCACCAACCGCGGTCGTCCGACACCCGTTGCCGACCGCTCCGCCGAACAGGAAATCGTTCGCCGGCGTCGCGAAGCCGAACGACGCGCTCGCGAGCGCGTCGATGTCGAGCTACTCGAGGCCGGAGCCCTGGACGGGGCTGCACTGTCCCGACCCGCCATGCAAAGACTTCTCGATTTGCTCGGGCGGAGCTCGCACGGCTCGATCGTCACTGCCCAAGAACGCTCGATCACCGATGGCCCTCTGACCTGCCGGCTGAGACGCGAGCCGGGGATCAGCACCATCGTTCGTAGTCCGGAGGGAGCCCTGACGTTGCTGAACCTCCATGTGTCGATCGAGTCGGCGAGAGACATGACCATGGTGACCGCCCATGAGTGACGGCGACCCCCAGGCGGAGATCGAACGTCGCATCGCCGCTCGCCACCTCCTGATGCACCCGCTCACCTGCGACGAGCACGACCCAGCCGCGTTCCGCTTGATCCGCCGTCACGAAGCCGAGCTGAGCCGGTGGTTCACTCAACGCCTCGGCTATCGCCTACACCTCGACGCCGACACCGCACGCCTGTTCAAGACGGGTTTCGCTTCGGAACGCAGGCCACTCCGCACCGCCACCGGCCGGCCGCTCACGCAACTCGAATACACGCTGCTCGCGCTCGCCCTGGCGGCCAATGCGGCGGGACCAGCCGTCATCAGCCTTCGCGACCTCGTCGACGAGCTTCGGTCATCGGCGGCCGAGGCTGACGTGGCATTGCCCAACGACGCGACGGAGCGCCGGGCACTCGTCACCGCGCTGCGATGGATGATCGAGCACGGGCTCGCCGTCGAGATGCACGAGCACGTCGACGCCTACGCCACCGACGATCAGGCCGATGCCGTGCTGCGCGTCCGTCCGGATCGGATCGCGCTGCTCCTGGTCCCAGCGACGGCAGGCAGCGAGACCGCCGACGAACTGCTGCAGCGGGCTGAGCGGCGGTCGACCACCCGTCAGTGGATGCGGGTGCGACTCGTCGAGGATCCTGTTCTATACCGCGACGACGTCAATGACGAGGAGTGGGCCGAGCTCCGACGACGGCTCGGCGAGGAGGAGCGTCAACTGGACGAGATGTTCGGCCTGATACTCGAAGCACGCGCTGAAGGCATCGCGATGATCGACCCGACAGGCGTGCTGGCCGATCGACGATTCCCGAGCACCGGCACGCTTGGCCACGCGGCCCTCCTCGCGATCAGCCGGCTCATGGACGATGACGCCCACGCGGTTCAGCTCTCGCACGAGACGTTCGCGTCCCTCATCTCCGAACTCGTCGCAGAGCACTCGAAGCGTTGGTCGCAGGACTACGTCGAGCGGCCGGAACGTCTAGCGCGCGACGTCGCGACGCTGTTGTGCGACACACACCTGGCTAAGGCAACCCACGACTCGCTCCAACTGCTCCCCGCAGCGGCAAGGTTCACACCGATCGAATCCGTCACCGACGACGCCGACGCAGACGACCGACAGGCCACCCTGTGGTGACCCCTCCCTCACTCATGTCGCACGCGATGGCTCCGGTCTGGTGCGCGGTCCGTGACCGCCTCGAGGCGCGAGGGACGGACAACCGCGGCCGGCTCCGCGTCCCCCTCTTGTCCAGCGAGGCCAGACTCACCTTGACAGGCCTGCTCGGGCGAAAGCCGACGGCGATGGTCGACCTCGCAGCAATCGAGGTCGCGCTCGTCGACCTCGGCGTCGGTGATGACCTACCGAGCGCGATCGGCAACCTGGGCTTTGCCCCGTCCGATGAGTCCGCCGCACGACGAGCAACTCGAGCCGAGCGTGCCGCGGCTCGAAGCGCGGCACGCGCCACCGGCAGCGCATGGCCCGAACCGTGGGCAACCGAGTGGATCGATGAGATCGTTCGCGCCGGTCTAATACGAGGGCTCGACGCGTCTGCCGCGGTCGGCCTCGTCGAATCCGTGAGAAGAATCCTCGACTTTCTCGACGCGACATCATCTGATGTGCGTTCGATTTCGCGGACGGACCTAGCAGCGACGATCCTCGGGTCGTCCCACGCGCTCGACAGTGGAACGGCCCTCGAGGTGTCTACTGCACGCGCGCTGATCCATCGCGCCGACGCCGATCTGATCGACGATGCGTGGGGGCGCGCGGGCATCCACACCGATCAAGTATCTGGTGCCGCCCTCACGTGGGCACTCCCATTACTCCAGCACTCCGGACTCCATCGCATGGTCAGCTCCGCCACCGATGCCGGCGTCCCCCTCCACCTGACTCGATACGCGCTGGCCCTGCATCCAGTCCAGGTCGAAGCCGGCACCATCGTCCTAGTCACGGAGAATCCGCGAGTTGTTGAAGCAGCGGCGCAGCGTTCGAGCGAGCGAGCCACGATCACCACCAACGGAAACCCGTCCGCCGCAGTCCGCCTGCTGCTGGACCAACTGCTATCGAGCGGCGCGAGGCTGCTCTACCACGGCGACTTCGACGTGCCCGGCCTCGCCATCTGCGCGCGAATGCAGCAGATCGGCCTGCTCCCTTGGCTCATGGACACCGTCCAATACAGGGCAGCGATCGAAGCCGCTAGCGCTGACGCCGTCGAACTCCCGACTGAGAATCGAGCCGCCGGTGCGACCCCGTGGGATCCGTCCCTGCAGCATGCGATCGACGAGATCGGCAAGGTCGTGCACGAAGAACGCCTGTTGGACGACCTGCTCCAATGACAGGACGCCAGGCCGCTGGTGACCACGCCACGTCTGACCACAAGGAGTGGTGGTCCCAAGGTTGACGGACCGACGAGTGAGGACGCGACAGGACGCGACAGGACGCGGAATGTGCCGTTTCGACGGACGCTGACGGACAACCCCGGTCACGCGAAAATGGGACCTGGACAGGCCGGATGCACAACTCCCAGGTCTGATGAAATCGTCTGGGCGGCAGTTCGATTCCCCCCAGCTCCACCGCGTCCAAAATAGCCATCTACCAGGGCTTTTACACCAAGTGGTAGGGCGGCTGATACCTCACTCGATCACGAGTGTGCCGCTGACCAGGGGTTTCGCGGTAAGGGCGGGAAAAGGGCGGACGGCTACACGGATCCAAGACGCCAGGCTTGCGCTTACGTCGGATCACCGCAAGCGGTGAGGACAACACCTTCGATCGCGGACGGGTGACGGGCCGTTGCGGCGTCGTGAATATCGAGCACTGCATAAGGGCCGAAGTGCAGCGGCAGTGCGCCCGCCGCGGTGCGCGCTACGAGCGCGCGTTCTGTGCGGCCGGCGTCCTTCGGCGTAGCAGGCTGAATCCGACGCGTGGCGACGAAGTCCCGCCGACGATCGATATGTGCGGTGGTGGCCCGCCAAGTCGTCCCTGATTGAGTCGTCAGGTGGGTTGCGGCGGCTACCCTCGGCGCGAGATTGGCCTCACGCCGGTGACGAGAGGGTGTTGCGAGCGCTGCCAATTTCGTGCTTACGAGTTCGTCGCTGGGGCGAGGTTGATCCGCCCAGCAGAAGCAGGGCTCCTGATGTCCAGCGCGAACCCGTCCCTGGGGTCATCGGCGAGCGTGTTGAAACCCACCAGCGCTTTGCTGGTCTCGCCGGTGTTGGGTTGCACGCCAGCGCCCCCGATCACACTCCAACATGCGGGCCGAACCTCGCGACCACCGATCACAAGGGTGAGGAACGACGAATAGAAGGCCGTGCCGTCGATCCCCCGATTCGTCGCCTCGATGTCCAGGATGAGATCCCAAGCCGGCGGATCCTCTCGCGCTTGGACACTGAGAACCTCGACATCCCAAGCCTCCCACTGTCCGGTAACGCCGATCGCCTCCGAGCCGACCATCGGAAGATCGATCCACTCTGGCGTTGGTGTGCCGCACGACTGCTGAACGGAGGCGTAGAGGTCTTGTTCCTCGACGCCGCCGGAGCCATCTGGGACGCCGACAGAGCCATCTGGCCGGTCACGCGTCAGCGCCCAAGCGACAACCCCAACGGCGACCGCGGCCACGACTGCGCCGAGCGCTACCGGCACGAGCCATCGCGAACGCGGCGGGCCCAGCAGCCGGTTCACCAGGTCGTGGACGTCACGCTGCCACGTCGCGTCGTGCAGCGTGAATGCTTGCCGCAGACCGAGTTGGGTGAGGTCGTCGGGCAGATGGTCGGCTGCCGGCATCGTCGCGCCACCGACGAGCACCGGGATCACGCGCTTGTTGAGCGCCAACGCGCGACCCAGCTCGATGCGGACATAGTCGTCGGGATCGTCCAGGCGCCGATCGCCATCCGTTCCGACGATCGAGAGCCACTGCGGACCGATGACCGCGAGCACGACGTCACACCGCTCCAAAGCGCTGTTGATGCTCAGTGCGAAGTCCTCGCCGGCGTCGACCGTGACGACATCCTGGTAGACGTCGTCCTCGTCGAGCCGAGCCGTCAACCCGTCGCGAAGCCGGCCTGCCCAGGCCGAAGCATCACCTCGCCGGTAGCTGACAAATACGCGCACCGCAGATCTGCCTTTCTCTCGTCGACACGACACCCTCATCTTCGCGCTCCGGCAAGACCCCACCGGTAACGCGACCCTTGCCTTCAGTCCTGCGTGGCCCGTCGGCGTCATCGACGCCCTGTGGCCTGGCATGAACGGCGGTCGCCGGGTACCTCCAGGCATACTGGGGTGACCTGACGATCCAGCATCTGCAGTGATCAACCGCAGACCATCAGGGGCGTCGGCTCCTTCCGGTCACCCCGCTCCAATGCGGCGCGACTTGCCCCTGTCGGCTTCCGGCACCTCAAGAACGTCGGACCGAAGTTCTCGATGAGGTACCAAACCCGCGAGACCAGCGCGGCGTACCTCGAGGAGCTCGATCCCAAGCGGGCGCAGGACAACATCGACTTCTTCTACATCTTCCAGGGCCTACCGGTGCATCGCTGATTGGTTCGAGAACAGCGGACACGACAGCCAGTACCTGGCCGACAAGATCTATGTGTCGCTCGTCGAACACGTGCATGTGATCTAGTACGAGGCACCCGACGATCTCGACGCGACGACCCTGTTCACACGTCTGAACGTGGGGCGCATCCCGCTAACCGACGCTGAGTTGGTCAAGGCATTGCTCCTCTCACGAAGCCGTGGCAATCCGGGCGAAGGCGATCGTTCCCACGCCATCGCCGCGCAGTGGGACACGATCGAGCGGGACCTGCGCGAGCCGGAACTGTGGGCGTTCATCACGGGCGAGGCGAGCGAGGCGCCGACCCACATCAGTCTGCTGCTGGACACGATCGCGGGAGGGCCTAAAGGTCGGGACCGGCCCAAGTTCCACACGTTCGAGACACTTCGCCCACTCATCATCGATGATCCTCAGGGCTTCTGGGACAGCGTGGTCGGCCTGCACGCATTAGTGCACGGCTGGTACGAGAATCGTGAGCTCTTCCACAAGGTTGGGTTCCTGATCGCTCAAGGCAGATCGCTGGACTCGCTCATCAAACTGTCCGAAGAGCGGCTCAAGTCGCTGTTCGAGGCTGAACTCGACGCGGCGATCAATCTTGATCGACGATCTCACCGAGTCGGAGGACGACGCGTTTGCTGCCGCGATCTCGTCGTAGACGACGAGGTAGAGCCGGCTTCAACTCTCCGGGAGAACGAGGTTGGCGACGAGATCGTGGCTCGCCTACCGGTCCTCGACTCTGCGTCGTTCCGCATCATCGAGTCGGTGGAACCGATCGACGGTGTTCAGATTCATTCCGGCGACAGCGTGCTGCGCGGCCAACTCACGTTGTGACGCCAGCTCAGGTTCTTTCGAAGGCGAACTGGCTGACGCCGAGGTAGCCGGCGCGGAACCCGGCCTCGCAGTAGGCCAAGTAGAACTCCCACATCCGTTTGAAGATGTCATCGAACCCGCGCCCGGCGATCGTCGGCCAATTCGTGAGGAACCTGTTCCGCCAACACTTCAACGTCGTCGCGTAGTCTGGGCCGAAATCGCGTCGGTTGACGATCGCCAACGACGTATGGGTCCGCAGCGCGGCCTCGATGGCCTCGACGGAGGGAACGATCCCGCCGGGGAAGATGTACTTGTGGATCCACGTGTAGGAGTCGCGGGTGGCGAGCATCCGGTCGTGCGCGATGGTGATCGATTGCAGGCCCACTCGGCCGCCGGGTCGTAGCAGCCGGTCGAGCGTTGAGAAGTAATCCGGGAAGTAACGCAGTCCGACCGCTTCGATCATCTCCACGCTCACGATCGCGTCGTACTCACCCGTCACCTCGCGGTAGTCGGCGAGGATGATGCGGACCCGGTCGTCGACGCCCGCCTCCGCGACGCGCCGCAGGGCGAGCTCGCGCTGCTCGGTGGACAACGTGGCCGTGGTGACCTGCGCTCCACGCCGCGCTGCCTGAATGGCGAGCTGGCCCCAGCCGGTCCCGATCTCGAGCATCGCACAACCCGGCCCCACTTCTGCGACGTCCAAGATGGCGTCGATCTTTCGGCGTTGCGCGGTGGCGAGATCGTCGCCGTCCTCGAACATCGCCGAGGAGTAGCTGAGCGTCTCGTCGAGGAACGACGTGAACAAGCCGTTGGACAGGTCGTAGTGGCGGTGGATGTTCTGTCTCGCCTGCGATGGCGTGCCCGATTCGTTTGCGGGTTGGCGCCGCTCGACGAGCCGCCTGAATCGCTGCAACGAAGGAGGGACCAGCGTCGCCACGTTGCTGGCGAGGGGGGTGAGCAGATCGGCGAGGTCGGTGCCCGGGCCGGTGTCCCAGTCGCCGGCCATGTAGGCCTCGCCGAACCCGATCTTGGCGTCGATGGCGAGACGGGCGAAGAACGCCTCCGGTCGGTGGACCACCAATTGCGGGTCGGTGGCGCCACCTGCTCCGAACCACGGGCCGTCGGGGAACTGGACGCGAAGCGGCAATCCCGCCACCGCACGCCGGATGATCGGTCGGGCGATGGCGGCTCGCAGCGGTGCCCGTGGAGGGGTCGAGCACCCGGTCCAGTTCGGACCGACTTCGGTGTTCATCGCTTCGGTGTTCACGTTCGGTGGTACGTACCCTGGGGCGCAGCAGTGGTATTGCGATCCTCGGTGCGCTCTGGACCAGCCGGGTGTTGGTCTATGCCGGCAGTGGCTACACCGGCGATGCAACGGCGGCGCCCATTCC
>JANNHY010000197.1:0-6165 GCA_031404635.1 Ilumatobacteraceae bacterium | reverse complement strand
GGTGTCGGCGACGGAGCGGGCAAAGGCGATGGTGTCGCGGGCAGCGCCGTGCACCTGCGGTGTGCAGCGCAGCGAGTAGGCGTCCTGCACGCGCGGATCGTCGGTGCGATGGCTGGCCACGATCACGCTGCCATCGAGCAGCCGGCGAAGATTGGCCGCAGAAGCGGTCTGCCCGGGGTGTGGGCGTAGCGCCATCAGGTCGGCGGCGAACGCTCGGTCGGTCGCCATCAACGCCTCGACGCTCATCGCCGCGGCGATGTCGGCCGTGCGCACCAACATGTCGAGGTCGGCGAGCGCGAGCACCAACATGCCGAGCATGCCGTCGGTTCCGTTGATCAATGCCAGCCCTTCCTTGGCCCGCAACGTGACTGGCGCGATGCCGGCGGCGGTCATCGCCTCGGCGCATTCGCCTTCGCCGATCAGGGCCAGGCCAAGGTGAGCAAGTGGGGCAAGATCGCCACTGGCGCCGAGCGACCCGTGCTCATGAACCGCGGGGGTGATGTCGGCGTTGAGCAGGGCGAGGATCGTGTCGACCACCACCTGCCGAACACCGGAGAACCCCATCGCCAGCGTTCGGGCGCGCAGCAACATCATCGCCCGCACGACCTCCGGTTCGACAAGGGGACCCATCCCGGCCGCATGCGAGCGGATCAGGGCGCGCTGTAGTTCCTCGCGCCGTTCCGGCGGAATCACTGTGGTGGCCAGCGAACCAAACCCGGTGGAGATGCCATACACGGCCTCGTCGAGTTCTGCCAAACCATCGACAATCGCCGCGCTGCGGGCGATCGCCTCACGGGCCGGTGCGGTCAGCGCCACCTTGACCCCCTGGCGGGCAACAGCGACGACATCGTCGGCACTGATACCGGTTGAACCCAGGAGGACAGGGCTGGCCGTGGTTTCCATCAGACGGTAACTTACGGCCGCTCACACCTGGTCGGTGACAATCGTCGCTGACCGCCGGAGGTGATCGTCTGCCGGGAAACGGCCGCGCAGCTAGCGTGCGACCATGGCTGGTTCGATTCTCGGTACGCGCGTGCTGCGCACAGAAGATCCTGAGTTGTTGTTCGGCGCGGTGCGATATGTCGGCGACCTCGACCTCGGCGACGCGCTCCACATGGTGTTCGTGCGCTCGGAGATGGCCCACGCCCTGATCACCGGCATCGACACGGCAGCCGCAGCGACGGCGCCCGGCGTGGTCGCCGTGTGGACCGCCGCCGATCTGTCCATCGCCGCCCACCACGGCATGGTCAAGGTGCACGACGACTTCGCCCGGCCACCGCTGGCGACCGACCGCGTTCGCTTCGTCGGCGAGGCGATCGTCGCCGTGCTCGCCGAGACGGACACTCAGGCCAAGGACGCCGCCGACATGGTGATCGTCGATTACGAGGGACTCGCCGCAGCAGTGACGCCCGAGGAGGCGCTCGCCGACGAGGCGCCGGTGCTGTTCGAGACCCACGGCGACAACGTGGCTATCGCCACCACCGATTCGGTGAACGGTGACCTGTTCGCCGACGCCGACTTGATCGTTCGCGGCCGCTACGTCAACCAGCGCATGGCTGTCGCGCCGATGGAGCCCCACGGCGCGGCTGCGGCGATCGGCGACGACGGACGATTGGTTGTCTACGGCTCCACACAGATGCCGCACCTCCTCCACCAACTCATCTCGCGTGCCCTCGGAATGTCGATGACCGACATCAAGGTGATCACCCCACCCGTTGGCGGCGGCTTCGGCGGCAAGGCAGGGCTGTACCCCGAGCAGGTCGTCGTTGCTGCTGCGGCGTTGCGGCTACAGAGACCGGTCCTATGGACGGCGACGCGCAGCGAAGACATGCTTGCGCTGTCGCACAGCCGCGCCCAGATCCAGTACGTCGAGCTCGGCTGTAAGCACGACGGCACGTTCACCGGGTTGCGCGTTCGCCTGGTCGGCGACGGCGGCGCCTACCCTGGTCTCGGCGCGTTCCTACCCGCCGGCACCCGTCGGATGTCGAACGGCACCTACCGATTCACCGGCATCCAATTCGACGTTGTTGTCGCGGCCACCAACACCACTCCAACGGGGGCCTACCGCGGCGCCGGCCGGCCGGAAGCGACAGCGTTGCTGGAGCGAATCGTCGACCAAGCGGCAATCGAACTGGGTATCGACACGATCGAGTTACGCCGCCGCAACCTGCTGACCGACGACGTTTTCCCGTTCACCACGCTGACAGGCATCACCTACGACAGTGGGGCGTACTCCACACCCCTCGACGAGGTCGCCCGGTTAGCCGGCTACGACGAATTGCGACGCGAGCAGGCGGCGCGGCGGGCCAGCGGAGACCGCAACCTGCTCGGCATCGGTGTGTCGACATACGTCGAGATCACCGCTGGGGGCGGCACCAGCGAGTACGGAGCTGTACGGGTGCACGACGACGGATCGGCGACGGTGATGGCCGGCACGTCACCTCAGGGTCAGGGTCATCAGACCGCCTTCGCGATGATCGTCTGTGCGCAGACGGGCATCCCGGTCGAGCGCATTCGGCTGGTCGCGGTCGATACCGACGTCGTCCGCACCGGTGGCGGCACCGGCGGTTCACGTTCGTTGCAGCTCGGCGGGTCGGCCGTGCACCGGGCCACCGAGGCGCTGGTCGACAAGGCCAGGCACCTGGCAGCCCATCTGCTCGAGGCCGACGTCGGCGACATCGTCGTCGACACCACGACGGGCACCCTAGGGGTGGCCGGGGTACCGACCACCGGGCTCGACTGGGCGGCGCTCGCTGCTGCTGCGGCCACTATTGACGCGAATGGCGACGAGGGCATCGTCGACCACGCCGACGGGACATTGGGGCTCGCCGCGCAGCTCGATTTCGACCAGGGCGAGGCGACGTTCCCCTTCGGCGCGCACATCGCCGTGGTCGAGGTCGACCACGAGACCGGCAAGGTCACGCTGCTGCGGCACATCGCCGTCGACGACTGCGGCACGGTGTTGAACCCACTGCTGGTCGAGGGCCAACAGCACGGCGGTGTCGCCGCCGGTGTCAGTCAGGCTTTGTACGAGCAGGTGATCTACGACGCCGACGGCAATCCGCTGACCGGCAATTTCATGGACTACGCCATCCCGTCCGCTGCCGAGTTCCCGAACTTCGAAGTTCACAGCACCGAGACGCCGACGTCGCTGAACCCGCTCGGCGCCAAAGGCATCGGCGAGGCCAGCACGATCGGCAGTACGCCGGCGGTGCAGAACGCGGTGATCGATGCGCTCGCCCACCTCGGAGTGCGTCACGTCGATTTGCCATGCACCAGCCAGGCGGTGTGGCGAGCGATTCGCGATGTCGAGGCAGGAACGCTCGCCGATCCGTGGGTCGAGCCGCCGGCGATCTTCGCCCGGCTCGCTGCCGGCCAACAGGTCGACGAAGCCGGCCTCAGTGCCGCAGAAGGAATCTGACCGCTGACCCGCTATCCGTTATCGTGTTCGGCGCGGTGGCGGGCCAGCGCGTCGTCGGCGAAATCGCCGCGCGGATCGCGCCACACCGTATGAACGTGGTTCGCGCCGCGTGCCGAGTTGTCGTACTCGACCAGGATGGTCGGCCCGTGCAACCGGTAGTAGTGCGGTTGGCCCGACTCCAAGCCACCTGCCCACAGCAGGTGCACCTCGTCGAGAGCAGCACCGGCGAACTTGGCGGCCTCGTCGTCGGCGACGTCATCGGGCAGGCGGTCGACGTACAGGCGCAGCAGCGCGTCGAGCATCTCGCACTGGCCGCCGTCCATCGCCCTGGCAGGAAGCCCCTTTGGTCGACGGGTGAACGACATCGCCTCGAGGTCGGCGGGACCAACGCCCGTGGCAGCGTCGAGCTGCTCCTGGGCGTGTTGGAGCACGTCGCCCATCTCGCCCTCGAAACGCCGCCGCCAGATGAGGGGCAATGGCATCGGCCCGTCGCCCTCGGCCAGGGACGGGCGGTTGCCACCCACCAGATCGGTGGGCGCCCGTGGCGTCACCACCGCCACGCCGCGCTGCTCGACCGAGAGCGACCGGGTCAGTTCGCGTGCAAGGTCTTCGACCCCGGCGAGTGGGCGCAGCGGATGCGGCCCCAGCAACGGTGCACTGGCCGGGTCGGCGCCGAGGAACAACGGCGTCGATCCGCTCAGCACGCCGTCGATGATCGTGAAGTTCAGCGAGACATGGTGGCCGCCAAGCCGCCAGCTCCACGTTCCCGTGGGCGACGGCGTGCCGAACAACCGCACGAAGTACAGCAACGGGTCGCGCCCGCGCGGTCTCTCGAACGAAACGGTGAATCCTTCGAGTTGGTCCAGCACGTTCTCGAGCCCGATGATCGTCGACGCCGTCACGTACCCCGCCGTCGACAACCCGCTGGCCACCAAGCGGAACACCAACCGATGCTGGGGCGCGGTCATCGCGGCCAGCGTCAGGCCACCATGGTCAGTGGGGGTGTAGAACCAAAGCCGTCGCTCGTCGTCCGCCGGGAACGGCCACAGCGCAATCGACCGCTGGCCGTCGTCGAGCGAATCGATCAGCCGCGCCGCCTCGTCGGCCATTTTCGCTGCTACCCGCGCTCGCCCTGGTGTCGCCGTCTCGTCCATCAGTCGCTCACTGCCCCGGACTATGCAGCCCGAAGATCAGCTCGGGATCACCCGCCCGCCAGGTCCCGTCGACCTGCGAACGCCGCCCGATCGCCCGCGTGCGTGCCTGCAGGTTGCGCCCCAAGGCGAGCTGACCCGGCTCCCACGCGGCCAGCGCGGCGATTGGATCATCCGGATGATCGGCCAACGCGTCGCGCAACGTCCACGCGTCGTCGGCCGCCTTGGCCGTGCCCGCTGCGGCATGGGGACGTACGACGAAGGCGGCGTCACCGAGCAGGCAGGCCCGCCCAAAGGCCATCCGCGGCACATCGAGGTCGAGCACGACCTGTACGAACATGTCGTCGACAGCCAGCACCACTTCGGCGATGGGGCTCGGCAGGCGCGCCGCGGCCACGGCTCGCGCCTCGGCGACGTGCTCGGGTCGCACCGCGCCGGGCGGCACCGAGACCTCGCGTCGGTTGCCGTGGGCGTCGACCAGCAGATCACTCAGGTCGTCACCGGCGAGGTAGTTGCGATACCAGACGATGTTGATCAGCCGTTCGCCGGGCACCACCGAGCCGTCGCGACCGGGGATCGGGTAGACGAGGAGATGGCTGTTGGCGTACACGTAGTACGTGATGGCGTCGTCGAGCGCCTGGCGCGTTGGCGCGCTCAGCTGGGTCTCGGGCACCACGCCACGCCAGGCGACGTATCCCGCGTACTGCGGGCAGGCATCGGGAAGCAGCGCTGCTCGAGCCGTCGAGGCGACACCGTCGGCGAAGACCGCCAGATCCGGCTGAACGACCACGCCGTTCGAGAACCCGAGTGTCAGCGGTTCGATCTCGATGTCGATCAGTTCGTGCGCCAGCCGATACACCGACCGGTCGAAGCAGGCGAGCATCTCCCGGTACACCGTGTTCCACGAGCTGAACAGATACCGGTGCTCCTCCTCGTGCACGACCTTGCCGTCACGACCGAGGTAACGGATGTGACCCGTCGGCACCGCCACCGCTTCCAGGTGGATGCCGGCGTGCTCGACGAGATAGCGGTACGTGGCGGGAAGGAACCCGATGCCAGCGCCGCGCTCTTCGAGTTCGGACGGCGAGCGTTCGTAAATGACGACTTGGTGGCCGGCGTCGGCCAGCAGGCACGCCGCAGTCAGCCCGCCGAGCGACCCCCCGACGACGGCGATGTCCATGCTCGACGGGGCGGTGGGTCAGGGCTGCCCGAACGTGGCGATCTGGTCGACCGTGCATTCGAACAGCACGCGTCGCTCGTCGATCGATGGATCGCGCAGGCCGTACGGGCCTGGCTGCTGGGTGTACTTCGTCCAGATCTTGTCGAGATGAGCTGTAACGCGCGGACCCTCGACCGGGTCGTCTTCGGAGATCTCGCGCGACACAGTGTGCTTGAGGCTGATCCAGTGATATGCGTTTGCCGGGTTGACCAGCAAGCTGGTCAGTCGCGGGCTGTTGCGGATCCATCCAGTCTTGGTGCGGTGGGCAGCAACGTTGAGCAGCACCGTGTCGCCTTCGTAGTCGAACAACATCGGCGTGAGGTTGGCCCGACCGCCGGGACCGACGATGCCGAGCACCTGGGCGATGGGGTCAT
>JANNHY010000196.1:0-2158 GCA_031404635.1 Ilumatobacteraceae bacterium | reverse complement strand
CTTGATCGACAGCACGAGCTCTGGCACCCGTTGCACCTCATCGATGGCGAGCAGACCGTCGTGACGTACAAACCGAGTCGGGTCGCTCAGTGCCGCCTGTCGTTCCGTCGCGACGTCAATACTCCGTCCGGTCGAGTCCGGATAAGACCGGAGCGCTGACTTCACGAGGGTGCTCTTGCCGACCTGCCGGGCGCCGTTGACCGCAACTACCCGGGTGTCCGCTACGGCCTCGTGCACCATCTGCTCGGCTCGTCGCGGAATGTAGGGAAGGGATGACACGCGACCATCTTTCCACATCAAGGCGCGGCTCGTGGGGGAACGGTCGCACTACTCGTGGGGGACTGGTCGTACCCATCGCGGATGGTTGGTCGCCGAATCGAGGACGGAAGGAGGACGGACGGAACGGAAAGAGGACGGGAAACACGGGTCACTCGCGGTCAAACATATGCTCTGACACGAGAATCCCCCTGCGACATCGACTGGCCACGTCGCACGCTCCTGAACCTGCAGATCGCGGATTCAGGGTAGACTGAAGTCGTGATTCTTCCCTGGCCGCTCACCACGTCAGCAGAACTGGCTCAGGTGCTGCGTCCCGGCGCACGGCTCCGCAGCGACTCCGCGCTTCGCGCCTTGCGGGAAAAGGGCCTTACCGCCACGCCGATCACGGTCGTGCCGCGGTCGGATCGAGGCGCACGCGGTCGGGCCGTGTGGTACTCGTCGCTGATGTTGGATGTCGCTCGTCTGGTCCGCGCCGGTGACGTCGCCACCGCAGGAGAGATCCATGCCGCCGCACAGAAGCTCGCTCAGCATCGCGCCGCCGGCTTTGTCGCTGACTGGATCGCCCGCCACCGCGACGATGAGCCCGATCCGATGGAGGTCGATGCTGACACCGGCGGCGCGTTGACCCGACTCGGGCTGCTCACCGCTTCCGCACGAGCCAAGTTTGCCGATCGACTACGCGTCGAGACGTTCGCCGGGCGCGTAATCAACGCCTCCGAACGCGTCGCGTTCATCCTCGACGACGAGGGCCGATCTCTGCAGATCCCGACGACCGGGTCGAGCAGCATGACGCGCGCTGAGTCGCTGGTGGTCGTCGACACGGAACGACTCGACTCGGCCGCCACTACGATCTGGGTTCGGCCTGCGTTCGACCCGGACGCCGACCCCAATGCACGAGTGCCCGGCAGCGTCCGCCTGCTCGCAGCGGCCGAACAGCAGTCGTTGGTCCGGTCGGCCGCATCGGCCAGGTGATCCTGCGCCCCTACGACCACCACGGCGGCGACGCCGAACGCCTCGCAGAGTTCACGTGCTCGACCGGCCTGCCCTTCGAGGACGCCGTCGAGGACTGGGTTCGCCATAGCGCAGTCGGCTGGGTCAACGACGTTCCGCGTTCAAGGTTCCAGCGTCGCGCGCTCATGCTCGTCGAAGACGACGATCGCGAGCTCATCGCCGTGTCCGCCTGGCAGGACATCGTTCGTGTCGACAACCCCGGTCACGCACACTGTCATCATCGGCAAGCCCGCGTAGGCACTGTGCGGCGAAGCGGTCCGGCTCAACGCATCGATGATCGCTGTCGGCAGGGGGAAATGCATCAGGAATGGAAAGGCCGTATCGTAAGTTTGGCCAGAACTTGCGACAACCCGCGCCCGTATCGTAACTTCTTCTCAAACTTGCGATAGAGTCAGTTCGTGGCTGAAGTTCCGCGTGAGCCCGAGGCAGGTCTGGCGACGGCCGGTTCATGACGCGCTCCGGATCAGTCTCGGACGACGAACCCGGCGCGTGGACACCTGATGCCCAGTGGCCTGCAGTCGGCTACGCCGAGGAGGTGTGGGAGGGCGATCGCAACCGGATCCCTCGCTCACGCCGCATGGACTACGCCGGAACCTACCAGGCCGCCGTCGTGCCGGAGATCGCCTACCGGACGGTCGCCGTGCCGACCGCGGTGCACGCCCTGGCGGAGGACGCCGCAACCGAGATGGCACGCTTCGACGGCGAGATCGATGGCGAGATCGCCCCACTGGCATCGGTGCTGCTCCGCTCCGAATCGGCGGCGTCGTCACAGATCGAGCACCTGACCGCGTCGGCCAAGGCGATCGCGATGGCCGAACTCGGAGACACCGACCGAGCCAACGCGTCGCTCATCGTCGCCAACAGCCGA
>JANNHY010000195.1:0-3269 GCA_031404635.1 Ilumatobacteraceae bacterium | reverse complement strand
CGTTCGGATCGTCGCAGTGCCTTCCACCAACTGTTCACCAATCCGCTGCTGTGGGGTGCGATCGCATTGTCGATCGTCCTGCAGATCGCCGTGGTCCAAGTGCCGTTCATGAACGACGCATTCAAGACGAGCCCGCTCACCATTGGCGACTGGCTGATCTGTCTCGGGTTGGCGAGCCTCGTGCTGTGGGCAAGCGAAACCAAGAAAATTCTCGCAAGATGGACCAATCGCTAAGTCGGGTGCGGGATGGATTGCGCTCGGCACCACGAGCTTCGGCGGCCGCGGTCTTTCTTGCCCAGCGATCGTTGTACACAACTGCGGGGGTACCCGCTGGTCGGATCAGGGAGCCCCACACCGGCCCGACCTGAGAGACTACGGTTCGTGACGACACCGGTTACGCGTGGTGACGGTGTGGCTCTTTGGGCCGTGTCGTGCGCCCGGCGCGACGAGGCGTCCACGGACCGGGGCGGGCATAGTGCGAGGATCAATTGGGTCGTAGAGCGATGAACACTCGGCAGTCGTGGTGGGGGCGAGTCGACGCAGCGACATCGACGTCGCCTGATTCGCTGCCTCGCCCGTCCAAGGTGGGCAACGGTCGATGGGCGAAGTTCGGGGTGTCGATGACAAGGGTGTTGGTTCGTCGACCGGCCCTCGGTGGTCTCGCCGTTGGCGTTGTGTTCTGGTGGTTTTCGCTGGTTCCTTCGCTGCTACCGAGGACCTTGGTTGTGCAGGCCCTCGTCAGCGCACTGTGCGTCATGGCCGGCTATGGCATTGGCAGTCTGCTCGGATGGCTGCTTCATTTGGGTCTGTGCCGAATCGGGTGCAGACCCGTTGCCCGATTTCGGCGTGTTGCGTGGGCTGTGGTGGCGGGTGTGGCCGCTGTGGTGTGCGTCGCCGGGATCGTTGTATGGCCGAGATGGCAGAACACCCAGCGCGCGCTTGTCGGAATGGCAGGCGTGACGACACTCGACGCCCTGGCGAGTGTCGTCGCCGCAGCTGTGATCGTTGTGGTCCTGGGAGCAGGATGTCGGCTCGTGTGGTGGCAGGTGCGGGGTCTTGACCGCTGGTTCGACCGTCGCATGTCGCATTCGGTTGCGTTGATCGGGACCGTCGTAATCATGACGCTCGCCGCCCAGATCGTCATGCGCGAGGTCGTGTGGAACGGGTTCGTCTCTTGGGCCAACAACGTGTACAGCACCACAGACCGGGCCACCGAGCCAGGCGTGGCGCAGCCCTCGACGTCGAACGTGTCAGGCAGCGCAGCGTCGCTGGTGCGATGGGACACCCTCGGGCTACAGGGCCGAACATTCATTGCGGGCGTGACGACGAAGGAGAGCCTGCGCAGTTTCCACGGTCGCGACGCTGCCGTGATCGAACCAATCCGGATCTACGCCGGAACGCGCTCCGCGAACTCGCTCGAGGAACAGGCGGCGCTTGCCGTGCGCGAACTGATCCGAACCGATGCCTTCGATCGGGCCGTGCTCGTGGTCGCGACCGCGACCGGGACGGGATGGATCGACCCGGACGCTGCAACGGCGATCGAGCAGCTCTACTCGGGTGACACCGCAATCGTGAGCATGCAATATTCGTATCTGCCCAGCTGGATTACCTTCGTGATCGACCATACGGCGTCGGCCCCAGCGGGTTCGGTCCTGTTCAATGCCGTCTACCAGGAGTGGGCTCGCCGTCCCCTGAGCGCGCGGCCCAAGCTGCTGGTGTTTGGCGAAAGTCTCGGTTCACACGGCGCCGAAGCAGCATTCGCCGGGTTCGACTCGTACACGTCGATCGCCAACCTCGCCGCCCGCACCGACGGAGCGCTGTTCGCCGGGCCAGTGTCGAGCAACCCGATCTGGAGCAAGATCGTCAGCGAACGCGCCGCTGGGTCACCGTCGTGGCGGCCCGTCTTCAACGATGGAGAAATCGTGCGCGTGTTCGCCGACGCCGACGATCTGACCAGCATCGACCTGACGTGGGCGAAACCGCGTGTCGCGTACCTCGTGTACCCGTCTGACCCTGTGCCGGTGTTTGCCATCAGCACGCTCTGGTCGCGTCCAGGATGGACGAGGGCGCCGCTCGCCTACGACGTCCCTGGCAGCGTTGGATGGTTCCCGATCGTCACGTTCGTGCAGTCCGTCGGGGATCTGGTCGGCGCGTTCAACGTGCCGCCGGGCCACGGCCACAACTACGACGTCGACTTCGTCGGTGCATGGGCGAGCGTGCTTCCCCCGGACGGCTGGACGGACGCGGACACTGCACGCCTCGAACAGATCTTGGTCTGATATTGAAGCTCGGGCTTGGCTGACGTCACCATGTCGCAGAATTGCGAGGAATGAGGACGTCGATACATTGCTGATCAGCATCGCAGAACACCTCGGGCTCTAGGAGCATGAACATGACGGCACGTCGAATGTCGCAACGCCCCTTGGCTCGTGCAGGCGCTCAAGTTCCCAACCGGCGGATTCGTGCAGTGTTCGCGACCTGTGCGGTGGTGGTTGCACTGGTTTCCTTCAACATCGCCAAGCACTGGACCGGTGGCGCCTTGTGGTTCGGGCCTGTTGTGGCCGTCGCGCTCGTCGCGTTCGCGCGTCGAACCGGATTGAGCTGGTCGCAGCTCGGCCTCGGGGTGGACCGACTGCGGTCAGGCGCTCGGTGGGGACTCGGCGCGATCATCGCCGTCGCCGTTGTGTATCTGGTCGGTGTGCTTCTGCCGTGGACCCGGACCGCGTTTCTCGACGAGCGCTACCACCTCGGCGTGTCTGGGGCGTTGCGATCAGCATTTGTGATCATCCCCCTGAGCACGGTCCTGATCGAGGAGATCGCGTTCCGCTCGGTACTGTGGGGCATGTTGGCGCGGCACTTCACCAAAGGGTGGGTGCTGATCGTGACCTCGACGCTTTTCGGGCTCTGGCACGTCCTGCCTTCGCTGCACCTGGCCTCGGCAAACCGTGCGGTCGGGGATGCCGTGGGCGGCGTGGGCACTGCGGCCACCGTACTGGTCGTGCTCGCCACCGTCTGCTTCACAGCCGCTGGCGGGCTCGTCGCCGGTGAGTTGAGACGTCGCAGTGGCAGCGTGTTAGCGAGCGTCGGCATGCACTGGGCGACAAACGCGCTTGGTGTGCTCTTCGGCCTGATCGCTTGGCGTCTCGCCGCCTGAAATCACGGGCACCTCCATGGGCAGGTCACCTCTCAGTGGCGGCCGTGAATACAGCGGGCGCAGGTGCGGCCATCCGTTGAGCGACCTCGTTTCGGCCCGGATGGTCGTCGTACCG
>JANNHY010000194.1:0-33153 GCA_031404635.1 Ilumatobacteraceae bacterium | reverse complement strand
GGTGACAGGCCGGGGGTAGCCTTCGCGCGTGGACGTCGATCGGGTGCTGCTGGCCGAACCACGGGGGTTCTGTGCAGGTGTCGAAATGGCGATCAAGGCCCTGGCGTGGATGGTGCGCACCTTCGAGCCGCCCGTGTACTGCTACCACGAGATCGTCCACAACAAGATCGTCGTCGACCGTTTCGTCGAGCAGGGCGTGGTGTTCGTCGACGACATCGCCGACGTTCCCGCCGGCTACCCGATCATGCTCTCGGCGCATGGCTCGGCACCGGAAGTCGTTGCGGCCGCCCGTGCCCGGGGCAGCTACGTGGTCGACTCGGTATGCCCACTGGTCACCAAGGTGCACCATGAGGTCAAGGTGCGGGCCAAGAAGGGCTACCGAATCGTCTACGTCGGTCACGAAGGTCACGAGGAGGCCGTGGGCACGATGGCCGTCGCCCCGATGTCGATCAGCCGTGTCGAGAGCATTGCCGAGGTCGAGGCGTTGCCGCAGTTCGATCAACCGGTTGCCCTGCTCGCTCAGACCACGCTCTCCCATCGTGATTGGTCAGGTGTCGCCGATGCCGTCACTGCCAAGTACCCCGACGCGTGGACACCCGGGCGTAGCGACCTGTGCTTCGCCACGACCAACCGACAATCGGCGCTGATGGCCATGGCGGCGAGGTGCGATGCGATCGTGGTGATCGGTTCCTCGAACTCGTCCAACACACGGGCGCTCGAGAAGTTGGCGATCGAGGCCGGTTGCCCGCAGGTCTTCCGAGTCAACCACGCCGGCGAACTGCCCGACAGTTTGCGCGGCACGATCGGGGTCACGGCAGGCGCCTCCGCACCCGAAGAATTGGTCGACGAGATTCTTCGCTATCTCGCCCCGCGTCACGGCGTCGAGCCGGTCAAGGTCACCGACGAAGACGAATACTTCCCACCGCCGCGCAACATCCGCGAGTTGCAAGCGGCGATCGGCGCGGCCTCGGCTGCGTTGCTCGGCGGATCGGTTGCCCTGTCGGCGACGATGAACGATCACGAGTTCGCGGCCAGCGATGTGCTCGCCGCCCTCCGCGCTTCGTAGATGATCAGTTGCGCGGCACCTGGCTCCAAGGCACATCGCGATCGACGCGGACGTCGCCGGGTAGACCAAGGACACGTTCGCCGAGGATGTTCTTCATCACCTCGGTGGTGCCGCCCTCGATCGAGTTGGCTCTGCTGCGCAGGAATGCCTTCTGCATGGTCTCGAAGGCCATCGCCGTCTCCGGGCGGATCATCTCGTAGCTGCCGTAGAGCATCCCCTCGGCGCCCATCAGGTCGATGACCTTGGCATAGATGTCTTTGTTGAGATCGGCGTAGGCCATCTTGGCGATCGAACCCTCTGGTCCTGGATCGCCCATTTTGCGGTTCTGATTGGCGCGGATGTTGGTGAGACGCAGCACCTCGGCACGCGACCACAGTTTCATCACCTCGTCGCGTGATGCCGAGTCCTTGCGTTCCTCAGGCAGAGTGGCCCACGTCGAGGTCAATGCCTGGATCGTGCCAGAACCCTTCTGTGGCATCGTGCCGCCGATCGACACCCGCTCGTTCATCAAGGTGGTCAGCGACACCCGCCACCCGTCGCCGGGCTTGCCGAGCATTTCCGACTCGGCGATACGCGTGTCGGTGAAATACACCTCGTTGAACTCGGCCTCACCGGTCATCTGTCTGAGCGGGCGCACCTCGACGCCGGGAGCGATCATGTCGACGACGAAGGCGGTCAGGCCGGCGTGCTTCACTGCATCGGGAGCCGTTCGCACCACCAGGAGGCCGAAGCGCGAAAGGTGGGCCAAGGTCGTCCACACCTTCTGGCCGTTGACGATCCACTCGTCGCCGTCGCGCACACCTTTCGCGGACAGCCCGGCGAAGTCGGAGCCCGCGCTCGGCTCGCTGAACAGCTGGCACCATATTTCCTCACCGGTGAACATCGGTCGGAGGTAGCGCTGTTTTTGCTGTTCGCTCCCCCACGCCACCACGGTCGGGGCGCACATGCCAAGGCCGATCGGGTTCCGGTAAACCGGGTTGGGCGCACCGGCGGCCATCAGCCGCTCGTTGACTGCTCGCTGCAGTTTGGGGTTGACGCCGAGGCCGCCATGACCGATCGGGAAGTGTACCCAAGCCAATCCTTTGTCGAACTGGGCGCCGAGGAAGGTGACCGAGTCGTGAGTTTTCGGATCGCATTCGTCGAGCAACTGCCTGCCGAGGCCGTCGACGAGATCTTCTGCCTCGTCGGTGTGAATATCCATGGCCGTCATGCCGCCAACGATACTGGTGCTGTACAACTACCGCAGAGCTGGTCCACCTCTATCACGCGTCAATGTCATCTGGGTCGCTGTCATCCGCACTGTCGAATCCCGCTGCGGCCAACCGCTCGAGCAGTTCGTCGCGGATACTGCGGCCAGGTGGGCGTGCCTTGTCGCCGGTGACCCGCCAGCCGAGCCTGCTGGAATACAACAGCGGTGGTTCCTTCAACCGTCCGGCGCCGACGTCGACGATTCGGGCGAAGAACAGATCATGATCGAACATCGGCTTGACCTCGAACGTCGTGCAGCGCAGCCAGGCGATGCAGTCGCGCACGACCGGGAGGTGCGTGCCCGGGATCGTGCCGAGGTACTCGTCGACGATGTAGCGGAACCGGCGTCCTGGGTACGAGAAGTACTGGCCGATGTCGACCTGGTCGCCGGCCAGAATGCTGACGGCGAACTCGCCGCTGGCGGCGATCAGCGGATGTGTGTCGTGCTTCGGCGACACGCTGGCCATCACGATCGGTTCTTCGAAGCTGACCTGGCAGATCCAATGGCTGCAGTAAGCCCGGGTCACACCCTCGTGGTGGGCGCCGACGACTTGCACTCCCTTGATCATCTGCCCGAGGCTGCGCTTGATGGTGGGGTCGATCATCAGTTGAAGTGTCGCATCCATTCGCGGTGCTCGCCGCGTTCGTCGACAAGCTCTGGGAAGGCTGCGCGCAGCGGCGCCAACCTGGCGAGCAGCACCGTCTCGTCTCGGTTGACGAGGCTCTGCTTCAAGTTGTTGAGGATGCGCAGCACGATCTCGCGGGCTCCGGTCGGCGCCAACATCGACGGTCGGAATCCGGCGGCGTTGCCCATCCGCTGCTGCCACGACGCCACCATCCCAGCCTCGTCGTAGCGCAGGCCGCGCCCGAACGGATCGGCAAAGGTTCCAGATTCCTTGTCGCGGATCACGAAGTGGCCCGGCAACCCGATGCCGAGAATCGGCACGCCGAGCCGCTTGCCGACCTCGATTGCCACCACGCAGAGGGTGATCGGCATGCCCGTGCGTCGTGAGAGCACCTCGTGCAGCAGGGAGTTGCGGGGGTGGTGATAGTCGTCGCCGTCTCCGGCAAACATACCCGACGAGAACAAGGTGTCGACGATCCCGTCGAACGACGACGGACACGCCGCTGCCACCTGGTCGAGACCGACGATGATCGAATCGACGTCAACTGCGCGGTCGATGGTCGAGGCGACCAGAGCGCAGACCAGGTCGAGGTGTCGATTCGCCGCTGCGGTGTTGATCAGATCGGTAAACCGCCGTGCAGCCGGGTCCATGTTCAAAGGTGAGTGCTGGCGACCGTCGTTTGTCGGTGCAGTTCGTCGAGAATCGCTGCCAAGCGCAGGCTCTCCTGCTTGCCGAAGACCGGCTGTTCACGGCCTGCGGCGACCGCTTCGAACTGGGCGACCATCTCGGCGTAGGCGTTCGCTCCGGCGCATTGGATGGTGTCGAACGAGCCGTCGCGTCGTTCGACGATTATCTCGCTTTGCTCCAGCGGACCCGGCACGTGGGACCCGGGCAGGTTGACGAGCCCGAGGCTCGCCGACAGCGCCATTTCCTTGCGCGTCGGCCCGTCGAAGGTGACGTCGAACGTCGTGCTGAAGCCACTTCCCCAGTCGATCCAACCGGCCATCGAGATGTCGACGCCGAGATCGTTGCGCGTCGCTGTGGCCGCCATCACCACGGGGTCTCGGTCGGCGATCAGTAAGAACGGGGCGATGCAGTAGATGCCGATGTCGAACAGGGCGCCGGCACCGCGCGGGTCGATGCGGTGGTCGCCGCTGCTCATATCCATCGGGTAGCTGAACGACGCACGACCGGATTGCAGGGTTCCCAGCGAGCCACTTCCAGCCATTTCGAGCAAAGCACGGGCGCGCGGGTGATGCGGCCACATGTAGGCCTCGAGGATCGTCAGCCCGCCCGACTCGGCATGATCGAACAGTCCGGCGCTGTCGGCGGGCGACAGGGTCAACGGTTTCTCGCACAACACGTGCTTGCCGGCGTCGAGGGCACGATGGCTCCACTCGGCGTGGAGATGGTTGGGCAGCGGGTTGTAGACGGCGTCGATATCGGGCCGTGCGAGCATGTCGGCATAGCGCGTGAAGTCGTCGCCATCCCTGCTCGGTGCATCCACGACCGTGTGACCGAGCTGCTCGAACGCCGGCAACAACGCGCCCCGATAGATCCGACTGGAGCCGCCGAGGACGCCCCAGCGGATCATGCTCCGAGGATGACCATCTTGATCTCGGTCATCTCCTTGACCGAGTACGCCGGGCCCTCGCGCGTGTTGCCGCTGTCGCGCAAGCCACCGTACGGCTGCTGGTCGGCCCGCCATGTCGGCACCTCGTTGACCAGCACGCCTCCGTAGTCGAGGGTATGCACCGCGTGCAACGCTTTGCCGAGATCGGTCGTGAATATCGCAGCTTGCAGCCCGAACGAGGAATCGTTGGCCAACTCGAGGGCATCGTCGAGTGAGTCATACGAGGCGATGGCGACCACCGGACCGAACACTTCTTTCGAGCAGACCTTCATATCGGGCTTGGCGTTGGTGATGACGGTCGGGCGCAGCACGCCCTCGTCGTCGAGCGCCCCTCCGGTGAGCACCTTGGCGCCCGCCGCCTCGGCTTCGGCCACCCACGAGACGACGCGATCTCGTTCGCTACGTGAGATAAGAGCGGATAGGTCGGTGGACTCGTCGAGTGGGTCGCCGACGACGAGGGCGTTTACGTGATCGACCAGCGCGGCGGTGAAATCGTCGGCGATCGAACTGTGCACGTAGATGCGCTGCGTGGAGATGCAGCTCTGGCCGGCATGGCTGAAGCCGGCGATCTTGATCTTTGCCGCTGCGGTCTTCCAGTCGCCGTCGGGCTCGATGATGACGGGGGCGTTGTTGCCGAGTTCTAGGCCGACACGCTTGCGCGGCGCGCGCGAGCGGATTCCCCAACCGACCTCGGGCGAGCCGGTGAAGGTGATCAGGGCGATGTCGGGATGATCGACGATGGCGTTGCCGACCGTGCTGCCAGCGCCGGTGACGATGTGGAGATACTCGGCCGGCAGGCCGCATTCCTCGATCAGCATCTTGGCCAGTTCGATGGAGCTGAACGGGGTCTGGCTGGCCGGCTTGAGCACAACAGGGCATCCAGCGGCGATCGCCGGAGCGACCTTGTGAACGACCAGGTTGAGTGGAAAGTTGAACGGGGCGATGGCGCCGACTACGCCGATCGGTACCCGGAGGGTGAAGCCCAACTTGCCTTCGCCTGCAGAAATCGCGTCGAGCGGAATCATCTCCCCTGCCAGCTTGCGTGCCTCGGCTGCAGCGAACAGGAATGTGCCGACGGCCCGCTCGGCCTCGCCGCGAGCGGTCTTGATCGGTTTGGCTGCTTCCTTGGCGACGATCATGGCGAACTCGTCGCGGCGCTCGGTCAGGCGCTGGGCGGCCTTGTCGAGGATCGCGGCGCGCTTCCATTGCGGCAATGGTGTATTCAGTGCGGCCTTCGCCGTGGCGACGGCAGCCGCCACGTCGGCTGCCGTTTGAGCTGGGACCTCACCGATGACCGAATCGTCATACGGCGAGCGAACAATGATCGTGTCAGCCATGTCGACCGACGATACTTCCCCCATGACCGGCCCTCGTCATCCGTATCTCGACTGGGACGGCCCGGTTCCGTTCGCCCATAGGGGTGGCGCCAGCGACGTGCCCGAGAACACGATGCAGGCGTTCGAGTACGCCATCAACCTCGGCTATCGCTATCTCGAAACCGACGTGCAGGTGACAGCCGACGGGGTGTTGGCGGCATTCCACGACAACGATCTGCAGCGCACATGCGGCCGCGCCGGCAAGATCAGCGAGCTGCCGTGGTCCGAGGTGTCGAAGGCGCTTGTCGACGGCAAGGCTCCGATTCCCCTTCTGGAAGATCTCCTCAGCACATGGCCAGAGGCCCGGATCAACATCGACTGCAAGTCCGACGCCGCCGTCGAGGCGCTGGTTGCGTCACTTCGCCGCACGAACTCACTGGCGAGGGTGTGCGTCGGGGCGTTCAATGACGCCCGACTGCGACGATTGCGCAAGGAGTTCGGGCCTGAGTTGTGCACCTCGCTGGGCCCGATCGAGATTGCGCTGCTTCGGTTCGGCCTCGTCCGCAGTCCGCCGGGCCTTGCTGCGCAGGTGCCGGTGAAACAGGGTCCGTTGACCGTCGTCAATCGTGGCTTCGTCGAGCGCGCCCATCGGCTGGGACTGCACGTACACGTGTGGACGATCGACGATGCTGCCGAGATGGAGCGATTGCTAGACCTCGGAGTCGACGGAATCATGACCGACCGACCGGTCGTTCTTCGCCAGGTGCTCGAATCGCGCGGCGCCTGGCGCTGAAGGTGACGAGGGCGCCGCAGGCCAAGGTGATCGCACCGATCAGGGTGACGAGCGGGCCGAGTTGCACAGTGATCAATGATGTCGACGGCGCCGACCTGACCGCCGCCGAGACCACCCCGGCGTATACAACAGCGGCAATTACGGTGCCGCCGGTGACCCACTTTCGTGGAAACCACTGGAATGTGACAGCACAAACGAGCAGGAACGGCACGATCGGCCACAACCTCAACCCCCAGCCGACCAGGCTCGACGGTGAGAACCCCAGTCGATCGACCAACGAGAAGATCTCGTAGCTGTTGCGTCGACGCGAACCTGAGCGCAACCACGGCAGGAATGTGCCGGCAGCGGCAATCACAACGCCGCAGGTCGCCATCACCCGCCCGATGAGAATGTGCTGCACCGCGGCAGCGTAGGTTCCGCTCATGGTCACGCCCCGATTCCATTCCGTTCGATCTCCGCAGGCATTGGTCGCCAGCGCCGACCAGTTGGCCACGCAGGCCGGGCTACGGGCGTTGGTCCTCGGCGGCAACGCCGTCGACGCGGCGATCGCCACGAACGCGGCAATTGCGGTCACCTGCCCACACCTGTGTGGCATGGGCGGTGACCTCTTCGCCCTTGTTCACTTCGACGGCGAGGTGTTCGCCCTCAATGCCACCGGACGAGCAGGTTCCGGTGCCGATGCGGCCGCACTGCGTGCCGAGGGTCGCACCGAGATGCCGTTCCGCCACGACATCAGAACCGTCACCGTGCCCGGTTGCGTCGATGGCTGGATGGCGTTGCACGAGCGGTTCGCGACGTTGCCGCTGCCGGTGTTGCTGCAACCAGCGATCGATCTCGCCGCCGACGGGTTTCCGGCCAGTCCGCTGCTGGTCGGTGCAGCGGCGCGGGCCGACGAAGGCGCCAGCGAGAACCTTGCCGAGCTGATCAGCCAACTCACCCGCCCCGGGGCTCGGGTCCGTCGTGCGGGCGCGGCCGGTGCCCTGCGTGACATCGCCGAAGGTGGCCGAGCGGCGTTCTACACGGGTGAGTTCGGCGCCGGGTTGAAGGCGTTGGGCGCAGGGTTCTACTCCGACGACGACCTGACCCGACCGTTGTCGGAATGGGTCACGCCATTGGCGGCACGCGCCTTCGGCGTCGATCTGTGGACCATCCCACCGAATTCGCAGGGCTATCTCACACTCGGCGCTGCAGCATTGGCCGACCGCCTCGACCTGCCGGCGGACCCCGACGATGTCCGCTGCGCCCACCTGCTGATCGAGTCGGCCACGGCCGCTGGTTTCGACCGTCCAGATGTGCTCAGCGACACCGCCGACGGCGAGGAACTGTTGCGCTCGATTGCCAGGCGAATCGACCTGATCGACACCGAACGGGCTTCGGATCGCTGGGTCCCTGGTCGCGATGGCGACACGACGTACTTGTGCACCGTCGATGGCAACGGGATGGGTGTGTCGTTGATCCAATCCAACGCCGCCGGCTTCGGTTCCGGGCTGGTCGAGCCGAACACCGGTATCAACCTGCACAACCGCGGCCTTGGCTTCAACCTGGGCGAGGGCCACCCGGCCGAGTTCCAACCCGGCCATCGGCCTCCGCACACGCTGTGCCCTGCCATCGCGACGTCGGAGGGAGCGCTGCGGGCTGTCTTCGGCACGATGGGCGGCGACGCCCAGCCGCAGGTGCTGTTGCAACTGGCGGCGCGTCTGTTCTACTACGGCCAGTCGCCCGCTGCCGCCGTCAACGCCGCACGGTGGGCCCTGAGAGGGCCGCTCACCGGGTTCGACACCTGGACAAGTGGCCAGGTCCCTACTGTCACGATCGAAGGCCACGCACCCGCCGAGTGGCTGACCGGTCTCGCTGCACGCGGGCACCGAGTGGAGGGTCTGGCACCCTACGACAGCGGCTTCGGGCACGCCCACGCGATCATCATCGACAACGAGGGTTTCCGGGCGGGTGCCGCCGACTCCCGCACGATGGTCGGCACGGCTGCCGGCATATGACGGCAGTACGATCAAGGTATGCGCGTCGACTCCAACCCCGTCAACCTGCACATCGCCGAGACACGACGCGAGCGGGCCATGGTGAAAGGTCGCTTGTGTCGCGAGGAGATGATCGAGCAACTGCATCTCGTCGCCGAGGAAGTGTTCCCCCGTCTCGGTGAACCGATCGAGCGCCGCCCGATCACCGGTTCGCCCCTCGTGTGAGCCGGCTGTCCGCCGCCGCGCAGGCCCTGGCCGACGACGGTTATCTCCTGCTGCCGGCGTTCGCCGAGCCACACGCCCACCTCGACAAGGCCTTCTTGGCCGAGCGCGTCGACAACCCTACGGGTGATCTGATGGGCGCGATCCTGGCGATGGAGCGGGCCCGTGGTTCGATCACCTTGGCCGACACCATCGAACGTGCCGAGCGTGCGGCGAGATTGATGTTGGCCAACGGTTGCACGGCGATCCGTACCCATGTCGATCTCACTCTGACGTGCGGGCTGACGTCGGTGCAGGCTCTCATCGAGGTGCGCGAACGGCTTCGTGAGCTGGTCGACATCCAAGTCGTCCCGCTGTGCGCGTGGCCATCCATCGGTCCGGAAGGCGCCGACCAGCGCGCCCTCCTGCGCGACGCAATCGCCATGGGGATCGACGTCGTCGGTGGATGCCCCCATCTCGAGTCCGACCCTGCGGCGGCCAACGAGTGTTTGCTTGCCATTGCCGCCGAAGCCGGCCTTCCCCTCGACCTGCACACCGACGAGACACTGAATCCGGCGATTCTGGCGTTGGAGGATCTCGCCGAACGGGTGATTGCCAGCGGCTTTGCTCACGGTGTGACGGCGAGCCATTGCGTATCGCTCGCCGTGCAGACCGAGCACCGCCAGTGCGAAGTCGCCGAGAAGGTCGCCGCAGCCGGGATCAGTGTGATCGCCCTCCCCCACACCAATCTCTTCCTCCAAGGCCGCGATCACCGGGTCGCCACGCCGCGGGCGGTGACGGCAGTGAAGGCATTGCGCCAGGCGGGGGTGAACGTGGCAGCGGGCGCCGACAACCTGCAGGATCCGTTCAACCCCGTCGGCCGAGGCGACCCGCTGGAGACCGCCGGTCTGATGATCATGACGGCCCACGTACTGCCGGCGGATGCCCTGAACATGGTCACCCAGGCGGCGCGCAGGGCGATGGGGCTACCTGCGGGCGTTGACCACGTGGCAGTTCGAGCCTCCACTGTTCGTGAGGCGATCGCCTTCGGCCCCGCTGACCGGATCGTCATTCGCCACAGTTCGAATTAGGCGGCGGAGCGCTCGAGAACCACCTGCAGCAGCACGTTGGCGCCGGCTTCGATGTCTTCCGGCTTGGTGTATTCGGCAATGTTGTGCGACAGACCGTTCACGCTGGGCACGAAGATCATCGAGGTCGGGCACACCCTGGCCAGCATCTGGGCGTCGTGCCCGGCGCCCGACGGCATCCGCCTTGTGGAATGCCCCAGCCGTTGCGCCGTGGCCTCGACAAGGTCGATCATGCCGCCGTCGAATTCAACTGGTTCGAAGCGGGCCAGGGTGCGCATCGAGATCTCGCAGCCCTCATCGTCGGCATAGGCGCGGCACGCGGCGAAGGCCTCGGCCTCGGCCTCTTTCAGCACGGCTTCTTCGGTGTTGCGCAGATCCAGCATGAACACGACATCAGACGGCACGACGTTGACCAGGTTGGGTCGTACGACGACTCTGCCGACCGTGGCCACCTGCGGGCCCCCGAAATACCCGGCGATCATGCGAACTTCGTGGATGGCGCGGGCGGCCACCGCCATCGGATCGCGACGCAACTGCATCGGTGTCGTGCCGGCGTGGGCGGACTGTCCGGTGACCGTCACCTCCGTCCACGAGATCCCCTGGACACCCGTGACGACGCCGATGGTGATGCGCTCCTTTTCGAGGACTGGTCCCTGCTCGATGTGAAGTTCGGCATAGGAGTGCGGGAAGGTGGCAGCCGGTACCGGGGTCGGGCCGGCGTAGCCGATCCGGGTCAGTTCGTCGCCGAGTCGGGCGCCGTCGTCCGCCGCAACCGCATCGAGTGCTTCCTCGACGGCAAGGCCACCGACATAGACCAGGCTGCCGAGCATGTCGGGGGGGAAACGAGCGCCCTCCTCGTCGGTGAAGAACGCCACCTGGATCGGCCGGCGGGTGGTGATGTCGTGCTGGGCGAGGGTCTCGACCATTTCCAGTCCGGCAAGCACACCTAGGTTGCCGTCGAACCGTCCGCCGGTGGCGACCGTGTCGATGTGTGAGCCGACCATCACCGACGCGGCCGTCGGGTCGCTGCCGGCGCGAGTGGCAACGACGTTGCCGATGCCATCCATCGAGATACTCATGCCGAGGTCGGCCATCCACGACACCACCAGATCGCGGCCTTGGCGATCGACGTCGGTCAGCGCCAGGCGGGCGCAGCCTCGCTCGCCGTTCGGCCCGTGAACGGCACCGATCTCACCGAGGGCCTCGAGGCGTTGCCACAAACGAGCGCCGTCGATTCGCAGGTCACGCCAGTCAGTCTCGCTCGCCGTCATCGTCAGCGCCCGAAGTCGAAGGTCGTCACAAGGGCACGTTACTCGCAGTGTCGATCGGCCAGAATGACCACGTGATCGCCTGCGACTACGACGCCATGGTGGTCGGCGCCGGTCACAACGGTCTGGTGTGCGCCGCCTACCTGGCGAAGGCGGGTTTGGAAACCCTGCTGGTCGAAGCACGCTCATCGGTCGGTGGTACTGCATCCAGCGAGCCATTCGCCGGCGGTACGGTCAACATCTGCAACTGCGACCACATCACCTTCCGCACCACGCCCGTGATCGAGGAGCTCGGGTTGACCGGGCACGGCCTTCAGTACATCGATCTCGACCCGGCACAGCACAACATGGCCTGGAGCGGCGGGCCGGCGTGGACGATCCATCACGATGTCGAGCAGACGATCGACGCACTCGCCCACACCTACCCCGCCGAAGTCGCCGGGTACCGGAGTTACCTCAAGGCGGCGATGCCCGCGGTGCGGATGGTGCTCGACAACGCCAACGACCCACCGTCGGTTCGGGCGGTTGCCAAAAAGGTGCTCGCTCGTCGTGGTCGTGGCGCGGCGACGCTGTTGCGCTGGAGCCGGCGCAGCGCCGCCGATGTGATGCGTGAATTCTTCACCGTCGACGCGCTCCGTGGGCCGGCGATGGTGACAGGCCCGATGGTGTGGGGCGTGACGCCCGAGTTGAAAGGCACCGGCCTCGGCGCCTTGACCTATGCGTTGCGTCACGTCGCCCGCCTCGGACGGCCCGTTGGCGGTAGCGGAATGGTGCCCGAAACGATTCGCCGAGCATTCGAAGCTGCCGGCGGCACCCTGATGCTGAACACCAAGGCCGCACACCTGACCTGTGAGGGCGAGGCGATCCGCGGAATGGTCTGCACCGACGGCACCGAGGTGACCGCGCCCATCGTCGTGTCGGCCTGCAACCCGCACGACACGTTCCTGGCCTGGCTGAGAAATCCGCCACCGCAGGCCCGATCGCTCGTCGAACGGTGGCGGGGCGTACCCCACGACGACGGCTATGAGTCGAAGATCGATGCCATCGTCGATCGCGAGCCGAAGTTGGCTGATGGGCGGACGCTCGGCGCGACGACGGTCATCTCTCCCTCGCTCGATGAGATCCATCGTGGTCACTCGATGATGGCCAGCGGTCGTATTCTCGATCGACCGGGCATGCTGGTCAACTCACCTTCGGCCCTCGACGCCACGTTGGCGCCCGACGGTCGGCATGTATTCAGCCTGGAGGTGCTGTACACACCGTACGGCGTCGCCGGCGGCTGGGCAGGCAGCGCCGAGCCGCGTCGATGGCTCGACCAGGTAGCGACTGCAATGGCCGCAGGTTTCCTCGACTCGCTGGTCGACTGGCGGGCGATGACCCCCGACCGCTACGAGCGCGAGTTCCACCTCCCCCACGGCCACGCCACCAGTTTTGCCGGCGGGCCGCTGGCGGCGCTGCGCAACAAGAACCCCGAACTGACCCGCTACGAGACGCCGGTGAAAGGGCTGTACCTAACCGGAGCGGCGACATTCCCCGGCGCCGGCATCTGGGGCGCGAGCGGCCGTAACGCAGCTCTCCGGATCCTCAACAGATCGGGTTAGCCCTAGCCGTCAGTGGGTACCATGCCCGCCATGAGTGACTACACCCTTCCCGACCTCGCTTACGACCCGGGCGCGCTGGAACCGCACCTCAGTGGGCAAATCGTCGAGATCCACCACGCCAAGCATCACGCCGCCTATGTTGCCGGGGCCAACACTGCACTCGAAAAGCTTGCTGAGGCTCGTTCCACGAGCGAGTACGGCACACTCGTCGGGCTCGAGAAGTCGTTGGCCTTCAATCTTGGAGGCCATGTGCTGCATTCGATGTACTGGGCCAATCTGTCGCCCGACGGTGGCGGTCAACCCGACGGTGAACTGGCCGCGGCGATCGCCGATCAGTTCGGTTCGTTCGATGCCTTCAAAGCACACTTCAGCCAGGCGACGACGCTCGCCCAGGGATCGGGATGGGGCATCTTCTCGTACGAGCCGCTCGGCAAGCGATTGATCATCGAGCAGCTCGAAGTGCATCACCTGAACACCACGCTCGGCGCCGTCCCGCTGCTGGCCATCGACGCCTGGGAGCACGCATACTACCTGCAGTACAACAACCGTCGCCCCGACTACGTCGAAGCCATCTGGAACGTCGTCAACTGGGCCGACATCGCGAGCAGGTTCGCCGCGGCGCGCGTCTGAATCCGGCCCTCACGCGTCCTTGACCGCCCAGGTGCGCCTGGCGACGGGCTCCTTGTCGCTCCATGGGAAGTTGATCCACTGGTCGGTGCGCTTCCACACGTAGTCACACTGCACGACCGAATGGCTCTTCTCGTAGAGCACAGCGGTGCGAACCTCGGCCACCTTGCCCTCGCAGAACTGTTGAACGCTCCGCAACGTGTTACCGGTGTCGGCGACATCGTCGGCGATCAGGATCCTTGCATCGCTGACGTCGACGAAATCGGGCGCCGGCGGCAGGATTCTGGGCACTTCCAGGCGTTCGTCGACGCCGGTGTAGAACTCGACATTCATGGTGTAGACGTTCTTCACCGACAGGGCGTAGCCCATCGCCCCGCCGATGAGCAGCCCGCCTCGGGCAATCGACAGGATCATGTCGGGCTCGTAGTCGTCGGCCACCATCTGGGAAAGTTCACGGGACGCCTCGCCGAACATCTGCCACGTCATTATTTCCCGCTCGCTCGACACGCCGGCAACACCTCTTTCCGTCTCTCCGTCAAACGCCCAAACTACCGCGACCGAACGTTGGCGGCCACCCCGTCCGCGACGGGGAGATCCAGCTCGACATCGCCCAACTCGATGGTGGCTACGACGTGCTCGCCGGTCGGCGTGAGGACGTCGTGTTCGGCAGTGTGGCCGTTGCGGTCGTAGCAGGGGAAGCGGGCTGCCGCCAACGACAGCCGCAGCTGCTGTCCGGGCTGCACGCGCACAGCGATCGGGCGCAGTTCGATCCTCCAGGCGACCTCACTACCCGGGGCCACGGCGTCGAGCAGTCGCTTGGCGGACCCGGTGACCGTGCGGGCGGTGCCGTCCGGGTCGACGACGGCGAGCGTCGCCACGAGGTCGTGACGGGGGCGATCACTGACTGTGACCGCCCGCACCAGTGGCGAGCCGGTGATGTCGAGTGGCTCGACGAGCGGGCCGGAGGTGTAGCACACCACGTCACGCAGGTCGTGCGCTGGGCTGTCGTCCTGGTAGCACAGCGGTTCGCCGGGGTGGGCGACGTGGGGTTCGGCGACAATCGTCGTCGGCTCCCCCAGGGTGATGCCGGCCACCGTCGGCAGCAGAACGCCGTCGCCCCACCGCGAGTTGGCGTTTCCGCTGACTGAATGACCGGCCATTGTTCGGATCGTGTGCGGCGGCGGCCAAGACCCCGCCTCACGCCAACCGTCATTGACGACGAAGTACCGCACGAGAGCGGCCGGTGACGCTGCGTCGGCGCGCCCGAGAACCCGGTCGAAGAAGGCCACGAGCGCATCCCAGATCGGGGCGGGTGAGGCGGCGGGACCCAGCTCCGCGCCGCCATGCCGGGTGCCCCACGGCATGTGGGCCCATGGGCCGCACCACGCCTCGGACCCGAGCCGTTCGATCAGTTTCGCTGAGCCGGAGGAGAAGTCGTCGAACCAGCCCATGACTGTGAACGACGGGACGTCGATCGCGCCGAGGTCAGGCCGCCGAGCCGCCCAATAGGCATCATCGCGTGGATGAGCCAGCCACTCCTCGAACCAAGGTGGTGGAGCCGGGCCGAGCGCGCCGGAGATCGGGACCGCGCTCAGGTCGAACGGGATCGGGCCGGCGAGCTGGGCCGCCCAGAAGCACACGAATGGCCAGCGCAGCAGGCCACCTTCGTAGGTCCAACCCTCGTAAGGATCGGGGCAGCACATCATCGGGGCGATGGCCTTCAGGCTCGGCGGTCGGGTGGCAGCGGCGTACAATTGGGCCAGCCCCTGGTACGAGAAGCCATACGTCGCCACCCGCCCATCAGCGAACGGCAGCCGAGCTGCCCACTCGATGCTCGCTGCACCGTCGGCCGCCTCGTCGATGAACGGCGAGAACCTACCGGTCGAATCACCGCGCCCCCGGCAGTCTTGAACGACCACGGCGAACCCCCGCTTGGCGAACCACCTCGGGTGAGGCAGCACCGGCGTCGACGCCACCGACCGCCCATATGGGAGGCGTTGGAGCAGCACCGGCCACGGTCCTGGTTGCGCCGGATGCCAGGCGTCGGCCGCCAGCACCGCCCCGTCGTCCATGGTCGCCTCGAGCCCAACCTGCCGTACGATCTCGCCGTCGATCTGCACCGACCAAGATTTGCCGACCGGTTCGCTTTGGTCAATGATGCGGTTCGATGTTGTTCCAGCAGGTGCTCGGCGACGGCGCCAACCGCACGCCTGACAAGGTAGCGATGCGCTGGGTCGACCGCGACAGTTCTCTCACCTACGAGGCAGCGGTCGAGCAGATGGAGCGTGTGGCCGGGGCCTTGGCATCACTCGGTGTGGGCAAGGGCGACCGCGTCGGAATATTCGCTCACAACGGAATGGATTACTTGACCGCGATGTTCGGGACGTGGCGGCTCGGGGCGATCGCGGCGCTCGTCAACCTGCAATACAGCGACACCTTGGATTACTACGTCAACGATGCCCAACCCAAGGTGCTCATCTACACCGGAGACCACCTCGCCACGATCGATCGACACCGGGCCAACCTGCCGAGCGTCGAGCACTACGTGTGCATGGACGGGCCGCAGGATGGCGCCCATGGCTGGACCGATCTCCTGACCGCGGCGCCGCCGCCGCCGCCCGACACGACCGTCGATTCCGACGTTGCTCACCTGTCATACACGTCGGGCACGTCGGGTCAGCCCAAGGGCGCGTGCCTCGCCCACGAGCCGACCAGCAGGGCAACGCGGTGCATCGCCGAGCGGCTGCGGCTGACGGCTGCCGACGTCAGCGTGGGGCCGACCGCCCTGTCGTCGTCCTACCAACTCGTCGCCAACCTGCTCCCGGCGCTGCACGTCGGAGCCACTGTGTGTGTGATCGGGCAATGGGAGGCGGGCTCGGGCTGGGATGCCCTCGAACGCCTCGGGGCAACGGTTCTCGCCGCCAATCCGACGTTGCTGCGCGACCTGCTCGACGAGTCGGTGCGAAGGGGCCGGGGGCCGGCACGTCTGCGAGCCGGCCTCAGCGGTGGCGGACCAGTCGCGCCGGAGCTGAAGCAGGCGTTCCGCGACACGCTCGGCGTGCCGCTGTGCGAGAGCTACGGGCAATCGGAACTGGGTGGCTTCGTAGGATTGTGGGCCGCAGACCAGTCGATCGCCGATGACCGCCTGCTGTCATGCGGGCGGCCGTTACCGGACAAGGAGGTGCGGGTCCTCGACGACGACGGCAACGAGGTACCAATGGGCGAACTCGGTGAGCTTTGCCTGCGCGGTGGTTTCATGTCCGGTTACTGGAACCGTCCCGCCAAGACCGCCGAAGCGCTCCGCGGTGGATGGCTGCACACCGGCGACTTGGGTTTCACCGACGCCGATGGTTACGTGTTCATGCGCGGCCGTCTGAGTGAGCGCCTCACGGTCGGCGGCGCGCACTGGTACCCGCGGGATTTGGAGGAGGTGCTGATGCGTCATCCGAGTGTCCGCGAAGTGGCGCTGATCGGCCTGCCAGACGCGACGCTCGGGCAGCGCCCCGTGGCGTTCGTAACCGCGCGTGATGGTTACGCGCCCGACACGCAGGGTCTCGTAGAGTTTGCCGAGCAGGGACTGGGCCGTCCGGTTCCATCGATGACTGTGGAAGTTCTCGACTCGATGCCCATGACGCCAACCGGCAAGATCAGCAAGGCCCAACTGCAGGCCATGGCGGACTTACCATGACGGATGCCGAGTTGCCGCCGGCGCGCCGGCTTCGAGAAGTCGCCTTCATCGCCGTGCCGCCGATCCTGGCTGCCGGGTTCTTCCTTGGAACCTGGTACCTGTCGAGCTACGTTCAGTTCAAGGACCCGCGCCAGCGTGCCGGCGTACAGCCCTTCGCACACGATGTCGTGCAGGCCAGTTTCCTGACGTCGCGCAACCTCACCGAGATGCTGCATGCGCTGTGGCGCACCGCACAAGTAGCCCTGATCGGACTGGCCATCGCGATGGCCATCGGCGTCCTGCTGGCGATCACCATGAGCCTGTCCCGATCAATCGAACGAACATTGTTCCCCTACGCGATCGTGCTGCAGACGATGCCGATCGTGGCGATCACGCCGCTGATGATCATCTGGTTCGGTACCGGCCAAATGCCTCGAGTCATCGTCTGTGTCCTGATCTCGGTGTTCCCGATCATCACCAACACGCTGTTCGGGCTCAAGGCTGCAGAACGCTCACAGCACGACCTGTTCACTCTGCACGACTCCACTCGACTGACCCGGCTGTGGAAGCTGAACCTGCCGGCCTCGCTGCCGGCCATGTTCACCGGGTTCCGGATCTCGGCCGGGCTGTCGGTCATCGGGGCTATCGTCGGCGAGTTCTTCTTCAAGTCCGGTCCCGAGGGCATCGGCCGCAGGATCGGCCAGTACACCCAGCGCAGCGAAACGAACAAGTTGATCGGTGCTGTCACCTTGACCGCGTGGCTGGGCCTGGCCCTGTTCTTGTTGTTCGGATTGCTCGGCAACCGAACGACGAGGCACTGGCGGGCCGGCGCAGGGTCTTCACGGTGAGCTGGCTCGATCGTACAATCGCTACCATTCAGCGACCGGCATCGCCGGCAACCCGATGTGGGGGAGGAACCAGAAAACCATGAGAAAAGGCAGCCTGAAACTCGGTGCGGCGCTGGCCGCCATCGCCATCCTCGTCGCCGCCTGTGGCGATGACGAAGATTCGAGTTCCGCAACCACCGCCGCTGCTCCGGCCGACACTGCAGCTCCGGCGGAGACCGCGGCTCCAGCGGCGACCGCGGCTCCTGCCGACACCACCGCCGCGGAGACCTCGGCACCTGCCGATACTGCTGCGGCGGCGTCGTTGAAAGACGCCGGGTGTCCCAATCCGCTGGTCATTCAAACCGACTGGTTCCCCGAGGCCGACCACGGTTGGACCTACGAGCTGGTCGGCCAGGACGGCACGCTCGACGCCAAGGCAGGCACCTATTCCGGCGACGTCGGCGGCATCACCGTCGAAATCCGCGCCGGCGGGCCGTTCGTCGGCGGCTCCTCGCCGGCCAAGCAGATGTATCAGGACCCGTCGGTCTTCATGGCCTACGTCGACACGGGAGATGCCATCCGCAGCGCCACCACCGAGCCCGTCGTCGCCGTCTTCGCCTCGTACGACAAGGGCCCGCAGATCATCCAGTGGGACCCGACCAAGTACCCAGACGCGACGACCATCGAAGACGTCGGCGCCACGGCAGCTGCCGGCAAGGTCTTGTACTTCGAAGGCGCGGCCTACATGGACTACCTCCTCGGCAAGCAGATCCTCGAGACGAGCCAGATCGACGCCTCGTACGACGGGTCGCCCGGCCGCTTCATCGCTGAAGGCGACCTGTTCCAGCAGGGCTTCGCGACCAACGAGCCATACAGCTACGAGAACCTGATCGACGGCTGGAAGAAGCCGGTGGCGTTCGCTCTCGTCCACGACACCGGGTTCGAGATCTACCAATCAGCGCTGTCGGTCCGTCCCGAGGCGATCACCGACAACGCCGACTGCCTCGAGGCCATCGTCCCGAGGCTCCAGCAGTCGCTGGTCAGCTACATGACCAATCCCGCACCGACCAACTCCAAGCTCACCGAGATCGTCACCGAGATGGCCCAGTTCTGGCAGTTGACCGACGACCTCAACAACGACGCGACCGCAAAGATGAAAGACCTCGGACTCGTCAGCGACGCTGGCAACGGTTACGTCGGTGACATGGACTGCGATCGTGTGCAGAAACTCATCGACGAGTTCAACCCGATCGAGAAGGCCAACAACGTCGAAGGGGTGAAGGACGGGTTGACGTGCGCGGAAATCGTCGACAACTCCTTCCTCGACACCTCGATCGGCTTGGGTTTCTGAGCCGACTGGTTCGCGAACGCACCGTGCACGCCGCCATGCTCGCCGATGAACCGGCGGACGTGGCGGCGCCACGCAGATCGCGCCGTCTTCGCCCGAGCTACCTCGTCGGTCCCGTGGCGGTGTTCGCCCTGTTCCTCCTGGTCTGGCAATGGGTCTCGGCCAGTCTGCCCGCGCACCGCAAGTTCCTCGTGCCGTCGCCCGCCGATGTGTGGCGCGACGGGTTCGTCAACTCGGCGGTTCGTCGCGAGATCCTCAGCGGCACATGGCAGACGGCGCGAGAGGCCATGGTCGGACTGGCCATCGCCATCCTGATCGGCGTCGCATTGGCCGTCCTCATGAGCCAGGCGAAGTGGATCGAACGGTCGGTTTTCCCCTGGGCGGTCGCGCTGCAAACCACCCCGATCCTCGCCCTCGTGCCGTTCATCCAGATCCGCTACGGGTTCGAATTCAAATCACGAGTCATCGTGTGTGTGCTCATCGCCGTGTTCCCGATCATGACCAACACCTTGTTCGGCCTACAGTCGGCTGACGAGGGCCACCACGACCTGTTCACCCTGCACCGGGCCGGACGAGCACGTCGACTGAGAAAGCTGCAGTTGCCCGGAGCCCTGCCTGCGACGTTCACCGGACTGCGTATCTCCGCGGGCCTGTCGGTTGTGGGCGCGATCGTCGGCGAGTTCTTCTTCCGCCGCGGTGAGACCGGTCTGGGTCATCTGATCGAGAAGTTCCGGGCGCTGCGCTCCCCCACCGACCCGCAGGCGCTGTTCGCCACGATCATCGTCGCCTGTCTACTCGGCATCGTCGTCTTCCTCGGTTTCTCGGTACTCGGGCGGGTCACTACCAAGTCGTGGTATGAACCGTCCTCCTCGTCGCCCGAGTGACCGGGCACCTGTGACCTTTCCCTGGGGTGTGTGGTTCGAGCCCACTCAGCCGGTCGCCCGGCTGGCATCGCTGGCTCGCAGGGCCGAAAGGCTCGGGGCGGCAGTGTGCTTCGTTGCCGACGAAGGCACCGAACGCGACGTGTATGTCGCCCTTACAGCGATCGTTCTCGGCACCGAGTCGATGACCGTGGCACCGGCCATCACGAACCCGTTTTCGCGTCACCCGGTCACGACTGCCGCAGCCATCGCCACACTCGCCGAATTGGCCCCAGGCCGTGTGTGGCACGGTCTCGGTGTCGGAGGTTCACGTGTGCTCGGTCCGCTTGATCTGTCGCCGGACCGGCCGTATTCGGCATTGGCCGACGCCGTCGATGTCAGTCACCGACTGCTCGCCGGCGAGATCGTCGGCGCTGCGTCGATCCCTTGGTCACCCGGGGCCGTGCCTCTCGCTATCGCCGGGCGCGGGCCTCGCGTTCAGCGCCTTGCAGCCGAGCGGGCCGACTGGGTGATCTTCTCCGCGAAACCAATCGCTCATGTTGCCGGCGAAGCGGCCCGGGTTCGCGCCGCCGGCACGGCACGCATCGCCTGGTCGGCCTACATCGCCTGGTCCGACGTCGAACGGAACCGGGTGCTACGACACTTTTCATACATGGCCGTCGACGCTCCGCCCGACATCCGCGAGGCGGCCGGTTTGGATGACGATCGGGTGGCCCTAGTGCGGTCGGCCATGCTGGCCGGCCGCATGGACGAGGCTGCCAGCCACCTGCCGCCGGGCCTTGTGGATCAGTACGCGGTTGCCGGAACTCCGGCCGAGTGCGCTGCGGCCATCGCCGCCCAGCACGCCAACTTCGATCTGTTCATGTTGCCGATGAACGACGAGCCGACCTGCGAATCGCACATCGACGCCGGCGCCGACATCGTGCACCAGGCACAACAACTCGCCGGTTCCCAGTCGACATCCTCATCGCACTTAGGCACTGTCCGGGATGGCTGAATATGCCGGGAATTCGGGGTCGACGATCGTGTGGATGCCGAGTCCGTTCGACACCCTGTTGACGTAGTTGAGGTGTGCGCATTGAGCGTTGGCGTCGACGATGTCGAGGTCGTCGAAACCGACGGCTCGAAGGGCAGCGACGTCGGCCTCGGTGATGTCACCGGGGTGCTTGGTGAGCTTGACGGTGTAGCGCACGAGCTCGGCATCGCCCGGCGGAAGATCGTCGGCGACGGCCTCGGGATCGGTGCCCAGTGCGACGATGCGCTCGTCGTCGAGGCCGGTCTGGCGCAGCTTGATCGTCACCTGGCTCATGCAATATGGCGTGTGATTGAGTGCCGACGTCACGTAAGAGATCAGGTTGCGTTGATGAGGTGTGATCCTCGACGGGCACGTCTCGGTTGCCGCGTACAGGTCGAGGCGGGCCGCGACCAGCGGCGGGTGCAGCGACCCCGCCAGGGTCATCTCCGTCGGTTCACCCAGCGCCCGGGCCTGGCGGTCGTAGGCCGCTTTCAGTTCGCCGATAGCCTGGCCGTAGGGCACTGTTTCGATCCACATCACAGCCTCCTTCGTGGCAGGCTGAGCCTATGCCCTTCGTCGGTCTCGGACTCTCCCTGTCGAACGAGGATCACCTGGCGGCAACGGTCACTCTCGCACAACGCGCCGACGCACTCGGCTTCGACGAGGTGTCGATACCGGAGAGCCGCCAGCACCGCGCCGTGTTCAGCGCCGCCGCGGCCACGCTGGCGCGAACGAACAGCATTCGAGTTCGGATCGGGATCGCCAACCCGGTGACCCGGCATCCGTCGGTGCTGGCGATGGAAGCGGCCACCCTCGCCGAGATAGCAGGCCCCGAGCGAGTGCGGTTCGGGATCGGCGCTGCCGAGTGGACGATGAAGGCACTCGGCTACGCACCCGACGGCTGGCGGCCGTGTACGCACACCGTCGAGGCCGTTCGCGCCGTCCGGCGCTGGCTCGATGGCCACGACCTGGGGTTCACGCCGACAACGTTCCTGGCGTCGAGCACGTCGAGGCTCGACTTCGTGCCGGAGGGGCCGATCGCTATCGATGTCGGCGCGGTGAACGCCAGGATGATGCAGGCCGCGGGCGAGTTCGCCGACGGGGTGCAGCTCGGCGCGATCACCAGCCCGGCATACACCGCGTGGGCGTGCCGACACCTGGCGACGGGAGCGGCGCGGTCGGGCCGATCGGTCGGCGATCTGCTCGTCTCGGCGAACGTGCTGACCTCGGTCGGCCGGCACCGCGCCGAGGCCCGTGACGCCGTACGCCGTGTGCTGTCGTACTACCTCTGGCGAGTGGAGGGAGTGGTGGTGGCAGAGTCCGGAGCAGACCCGGAGGCGGTCGCCGCCGTACGCAACGCCATGGAAACCGCTGGTCCGGCCGCTGCGGCGGCGAACATCAGCGACCATCTCATCGACACGTTCGCAGTGGCCGGCACGGTCGAGGACGTCGTCACCGATCTCGGCCGGTTTGCCGACGCCGGATTACAGCTGCCACTCGCCTGGTACACGTTCGGCCCCGACGTCGAGTGGGCGCTGCAGGCCCTCGCCGGCGACGTGGCCCCGGCAGTGTGCCAACGGTGACGCCCCCAACGCTGGCCGGCTGCTCGCCGACTAGCCCATCCATTGCCCGCCGTTGATGTCGAGGGTCGCCCCGGTGATGTAGCCGGCAGCCGGGGAGCACAAGAAGACCACCGCTGCGGCCAGATCGGCCGGCTCTCCAGGGCCGTTGCCACCCGGCAACATGGCGAGTATGCGTTGACGCAGGGCCGGCTCGAGGGCGTCCCACATCGGCGTGTCGTGCGGGCCGGGAGCCACGGCGTTGGCCTGGATGCCATCCTTGGCATGCTCGCGGGCCAGGAACCGCGTCAACGTCAACAGGCCGCCTTTGCTGGCGGCGTAGGCGGGGCCCGACAGCGCCGAGCCGCCGAATCGGCCGTTCACCGAGGCGACGTTGAGGATCTTGCCGCCCCCGGCGGCGCGCATGCCCGGGATCACCTCTCGGGCACACAGGTACGCCGAGGTGAGATTGACATCGAGGATTCGTCGCCACTGCTCGGGGTTCTCGTCGAGCACCGATCCGTGCCCGGTCACTCCAGCGCAGTTGACCAGCACGTTCGGGTCACCGAACTGCTCCCTGATGAGAGAGAACGCCGCGGCGACGGCGAACTCGTCGGCGACGTCGGCCGCTACTGTCGGGCCATGACCGTCGTCGCCAAGGAGAATGTCGATGCCGACCGGCCGGTCTCCGTGTGCGGTGAACGCCTGGCGAATTGCCACACCTATTGCGCCCAGCCCACCCGTCACCACGACCACCCGGCCCTCCACGGTCAGTGTGCCTCCTTGGGCGTGTCGGGGTCGCGCTCCCACTCGCCCCACGAACCGTCGTAGACGCTGACGTTGTCGGCGAGGCCGGCGAGATGCCATCCGAGGAGGGCACCGGTGGCGGCCACACCACCGCCGCAATACAAGATCGTCTTGCCGGCTCCGGCGACCCCGGCACGCTCGATGCGCGTTCGGCCGGCTTCCGGTGACAGCCAGTGCTGCCCATCGCCGAGGAAGCCGAGTCCGGTGACGCGGATGGACCCGGGGATGTGGCCGGACGCGGCTGCGTAGGCCACGTCCATCCGGGCGTCGACCAAGCGCGCCGACCCGTCGCGCACCGCCTGCACGACCTGCTCCTTGGTGGCATACAGACCCGGTTGGAACCGAGGAGTAAACGACGCCAGGGGCTCGGCGGGCTCGGGCGGCGCTCCGGCATCGATGGCCCGGCCTTCGGCCTTCCAGGCGGTGATCCCGCCGTCGAGCACGGCTGCGCCAGTGTGGCCGTAGACCTGCAGCGTCCACCAGACCCGGGCGGCGACGGGCACGTGGTGGTCGTCGTAGGTCACGACGAACGTGTCGTCGCTGATCCCCAGCCGGCCCATCGCTGCGGCGTACCGCTCGGGGCTGGCCAACATGTTGAGAGCGCCTCGCTCGGGGTCGGCGATGTCGCCGTCCCAGGCGAGGTGCACCGCGCCGGGGATGTGGCCGGCCGTGTACTCCTTCAGCCCATCACGCGAGTCGAACGGCTTCAGGTACCAACGGCAATCGATCACACGCACCAACGGGTCGTCGAGGTGCTCGGCGAGCCAGGCCGTGGACACCAATGGCGACAGATCGGCGTTCACGGCCGCTCAGGCGTGGGCGTCGCGAAGGGCGTGGCTGACTTCGCCGCTGAGCCGGGCGAACGCAGGGTCGAAACGCAGTTCGGTAGGGCGCGGATAGCCGAACGGGATCTCGAACTCGGCGATGATGCGTCCCGGCCGGGCGCTCATCACCAACACTCGTGTGGAGAGGAACACCGCTTCGTACACCGAATGTGTGATGAACAGGCTGGCGAAACGCTCCTGTAGGAACAGCTTCATCAGCTCCTCGTTGAGTCGCTCGCGGGTGATCTCATCGAGGGCGCCGAACGGCTCGTCGAACAGGAAGACCTTCGGCTTCAGCGTCAGCGAGCGAGCGAGCGACACGCGCATCTTCATGCCGCCGGACAGACGTCGGGGGTGATGTTGCTCGAAGCCCTTGAGCCCGACCAGTTGGATGGCGTCGGCTGCCACCGTGCGTCTCTGGGCCTTGTCGACCCCGTGGAGCTCCAAGAACAACTCGACGTTCTTCTGCACCGTGCGCCATGGCAGCAAGGTGGCGTCCTGGAAGACGTACCCGAGGTGCTCAGTCGGTAACTTGACCTCGCCGCTCGACTCCGGGATCAGCTTCGAGGCGATCTTGAGCAGCGTCGACTTACCGCAGCCGGAAGGGCCGACGACGGTGACGAACTCGCCGTCGCGCACGTCGAAGGAGATGTTCGAAAGGGCAGCGGTGCCGTCGGCGAAGGTCTTCGAGACGCTGATGAACGACAACGCGGCTAGGTCTGCACCACCGCCCGATGGGGTACCTGCGGGCATGGCGGAAACCTCGGACACTTCCGAAACTCTAGTAGGCTCGGTCAAACCCTGAGGAGGTCGACGTGGAACATGGAGTGTTCATGTTCGGCGCGGTCGAGATGGACGATGCGGGTGCCGGCCCGCCGGCGCCGACTGACCGCCGGTACACCCAGAAGCAGATGTGGTCGGCCGCGATGCGGATGCTCGACATGGGGGTGGCGGCCGAGCGTCTCGGGTTCGATGTCTTCCATCTGACCGAGCACCATTTCCAGTACGAGGGCTATGAGGTGATCCCCAACGGGATCCTTTTCGGGGTGGCACTGGCCGAGCGCACCTCGCGGATCAAGATCGGGGCGATGTTCCACATCGTACCGCAGTGGCATCCGTTGCGCTTCGCCGAAGACTTCTCGACTTTGCACAACATCTCCGGTGGCCGTGGCGTGCTCGGCGTCGGTCGGGGTACGGTGCCGCGCGAGGCCCAGGCCCTGGGAGCACAGGTCGGCTCGTTCGACAACCCGGACCAGGCCGAAGCGGATCGCATCAACCGCGAAACGATGGACGAGGCGATGGATGTCATCATCGCTGCACTGGAGAACGAGACGTTCTCGTATCACGGCAAGTACTACGACTTCCCTCCATCGGGTGTTCCTGATCGGGGCAGCGTCGTCGACGAGCTGACGCTTGTTCCCCGCCCGCTCTACCCGTACGAAACATGGCAAGCGATCACGTCGCCGCCGACGCTGCAGCACGTTCCCGAGCGCGGCGTGGGCGGTGTGTTCTGGCTCCTGCACCACTCGTTCGTCAAGCAGCGTTGGGAGAAGTACGCCGAGATCTACGAGCAGCACCACGGCCCACTGATGGCCGGCGAGAAGCGCAGCCTGGTGCTCAACATCTGCATCGAGGACACTCACGAGGAGGCCTGGCGCTCGGCGCGAGCCGGCCACGACGAGTTCTGGAAGTTCCTCGGACCCTATGGCTGGTCGAAGGGTTACATGGGCGCCGATGGCAAGCCGGCGCCGGCCGGGTTGATCCCCACCCTCGAGGAGTCAGTGGACCAGAAGGTGTGGATCATCGGTACGCCCGAACAGGTCGCCGAGGGCATCGCTGATTACAAGGCAGCGTTGTCGCTCCAGCACCTGACGATCTTCCCGCATTTCCCCGGCGACACCTACGACAAGGCCGAGCTGCAGATGCAGCGCTACGCCGAGCAAGTCCGCCCGCTGATCGATTGAACGGCCGTTGGCTCAGATCCGGAAAGGTCCCACTCGCGTTCACGAGGATCCAACATGATCACACACCCTATGCTCGGAGCATGTTGCGTCCTCACCGCCGGATGGCTGACCTGCGAGCCTCCGAACTTCCGGGACGTGTATCTGATCGTTCGACCCTCGTCTTGCCACTCGGCGCCATCGAGCAGCACGGCCCGCATCTTCCGTACTCCACCGATTTGATCATCGCCGATTGCGCCGGAGCGGCCGTGGTTGATGCTGTCGGCGACGACCTCGACCTGTGGTTGTTGCCATCGCTCGCCTACACGAAGTCCAACGAGCACGCTTGGAGCGCCGGAACCGTGTGGCTGTCGGCCACCACCCTACTGGCCGTACTGGACGACATCGGACGATCCCTCGCCCTCATGGGCGTGCGCAAGTTGGCCTTGCTGAACGGCCACGGTGGGAATACGTCGCTGCTCAACGTGGCATGCCGGGAGCTGCGCGTGAAGTACGGCTTCCAGACCTTTCTCCTGCACCCGTTCGTGCCGCCCGACCACGGCGGGCTCTCCGCCGCGAGCGAACTCGAGATGGGCATCCACGCCGGCATGGACGAGACGTCGATGATCCTGCACCTGCAGCCCGATCTCGTCGACATGACTCTGGCCGCCCGCAACATTCCCGAGCACCTCGCCGAGAACCGCCACGTGCGCTTCGGCGGGTCGGTGAGCTTCGGGTGGTTGTCGAACGACTTCGGTCCGTCCGGGGTGATCGGCGACCCGACGGGGGCGAACGCCGACCATGGCAAAGGCCTCCTGGAGTTGTGCGTCAACACGTTGAGCGAGGCATTTGCCGAGATCAGCAAGTTCGAGTTCGGAAGGCGATGATCGCGCCCAAGCTCCTGTCAGTCGGCTAAGGCAGGCAGATGTCGGACGGTCGCACCGGTACCCGTGAGAGGTCGCGACCGGTTGCATCACGGATGGCGGCGACGATCGCAGGAGTGGACGAGATGGTCGGCGGCTCGCCGACGCCCTTGGCACCGAGCGGTGCCATCGGATCGGGGTGCTCGATCAACGTCACCACGACATGCGGCATGTCGAGCATGGTCGGCAGCAGGTAGTCGGTGAAGCTGGCGTTGCGAACCAGACCGTCGGTGACGATGATCTCCTCCATCACTGCCAGGCCAAGACCCTGCGCTATGCCACCTTCGATCTGCCCCATCACGCTCAGCGGGTTGAGGGCCCTACCGACATCTTGGGCGGTCGCCACCTGGACGACCTTGACCAGACCGAGCTCCGGGTCGACGTCGACGACAGCACGATGGGCGACGAAGGCGAAAGCGGTGTGGCAGTTGCCCTGGCCATTCTCGTCGAGATCCTCCGTCGGTCGATGATGATGCTCGAACGTCTCTTCGAATTCGGCGCCGGCGCAGGCCTCGGTCACGGAGATACGCAGAGTGCCCGTGGTGTCGACCACGTCGCGCCCGTCGATGGCCAAGCTCACCGGGTCGATGTCGTAGCGAGCACCGACATGCTCGAAGAGCCGCTCGCGCACCAAACGACAGGCGCCGTCGACAGCGCCGCCGCTCATCCACGTCTGGCGTGTCGCCGACGTCGACCCTGCCGAGCCGATCGAGGTGTCGATCGGCTCGAGTACCACGTCGTCGACACCGAGCACGCTGCGGGCGATCTGCTGGGCAAGCACGACGAAACCCTGGCCCACCTCGCAGGTGGCGAACTTCAGCGAGGCGACGCCGTCGACGAGCCGGCAGCGGGCCGTGGAATAGTCGTCGAAACCTTCGGAGTACATCAGGTTCTTGATCGCCACCCCCCACCCGATGCCCCGGCGGATGTGCGACGGATCGGCCGTGAGACCTGCGCCGCCCGGACGCTGCATCGGCTCACCGTCGCGACCGCCCACAGGCACGTCGGGAAGCGGCAGCGAGGCAACCGCGCGGATGCACTCGGCGACCGGGGCGACATTCTCGATCACCTGTCCGGTGATCAACGAGTCGCCAGTCTCCATTGCATTCAGCAGTCGGATCTCGACGGGATCGAGCCCGCACGCCACGGCCAGCTTGTCGATCTGCCCTTCATGTGCGAAACAGGCCTGCACCACGCCGAAGCCGCGCATCGCCCCGCATGGCAGATTGTTGGTGCGCACCGCATAGCCGTCGACGGTCGCGTTGGCGCACTTGTACGGCCCCTGGGTGTGGGTCACCGCGTTGAGCAACACGGCCGACGACGTCGAGGCGTAGGCGCCTCCATCGAGCACCAGGCGCACCTCGATGCGTTGCAGCACACCGCCTGCGGTGGCGTGGTGACGCATCCACACCTTGGCCGGATGGCGATGCACGTGACCGAGGAAACTCTCCTCGCGGCTGTAGGCCATGCGCACCGGTCGACCGGTTCGCAACGCCAGCAGGCAGGCGTGTACCTGCAAGCTGATGTCTTCGCGGGCGCCGAAGCTTCCGCCCACTCCCCCGAGGGTCAAACGCACCTTGTCGGGAGCGAGGTCGAGGCATGCGGCGATCTGTTTGCGGTCTTCGTGTAGCCACTGGGTGGCGACGAACAGTTCGATACCGGCACCGCCCGGGTCGGGCAATGCCAACGCGGCCTCGAGGCCCAGGAATGCCTGGTCCTGCATGCCTAACTCGTACGTGCCCTCGACGACCACGTCGCCGACCAGCGACTGGTCGCCGGCGATGATCCGTTGGTGGCGGATCACGTTGCCGTCGGGGTGAATCGGTGGATGGCTGCCGTCGATGGCCCGCTCCGGCTCGGTCAACGGGGCCAGCACCTCGTACTCGACGACGATCGCCTCCAACGCCCGCCGGCATGTCTCGGGGTGATCGGCGGCCACCGCGGCGATCGGTTCGCCGGTGTAACGAACCACGTCGGCGGCGAAGACTGGCTGATCACTGCTGATCAGCCCATACGTCGGCTTGCCGGGCACGTCGTCGGCGGTGACGATGGCGGTCACGCCGTCGATCTGCCACGCCGGTGAAACGTCGATGCGAACGATGCGAGCCGATGCGTGCGGCGAACGCAACGTGGCCCCCCAAAGGGCTCCGTCGGCCGACAGATCACCGGAAAACGCGAAAGATCCTTGCGCCTTGGCAATGCCGTCGGGTCGGATCGGGCTGTCGCCGAGGCGACCGCTCAGCACGCTCTCTCGTGTCGCCGTGCTCATCGCCCATCCGCCCGCGAGACGGCGACCTGCTGCACCGCGTCGATGATCCGTCCGTACCCGGTACAGCGGCAGATGTTGCCGGAAAGCGCTTCACGAATCTCGGTGTCGGTCGGCTGCGGCGTGCGTTCCAACAGCGCGTGCGTCGCCATGATCAACCCCGGCGTGCAGAACCCGCATTGCACCGCCCCGTATTCGGCGAAGGCTTGTTGCACATCGCTGGGCGACCCGGCCGGGGCGATTCCCTCGATGGTGACGATCGCCTGACCGACCGCCGATGCCGCCAGGACCAGGCAACTGCAGACCAGTTCGTCGTCGACCAGCACGCTGCACGAGCCACACTCGCCCTGCTCGCACGCTCCCTTGCTGCCGAGCAGGCCGAGCCGCTCGCGCAGTACGTACAGCAGGCTTTCGCCGATCCAGGCGTCACGAACCTCACGCAGTGATCCGTTGACGTGCAATTCGTAGATCTCGTTCTCACCCATTCGGGAATGCCCTTCGCAGCAGTCGGCGCGACAACACCGCGACGGCGTGGCGGCGGTAGGCGGCGGTGGAGCGGTGATCGTCGATCGGGCGCGCCGCAGCCGCCGCCAACCGGCCGAACTCAGTGGCATCGGAGTCGGTCACCGCTCTCGCCTGGCTATCGACCGCGTCAGCAGCAAACGACTCGGCGTCGTGGCAACGGATGATCGTCGGCCCGACAGAGCCGAGGGCGAGCCGTACGCCACCGGCGTCATCGACGACCAGGCATGCGCCGGCGTTGGATATGACCATCGCGTTGCGCACCCCGACCTTGGCGTATCCCTGCCAGCCGGTGAACACCGGAACAGACACGGCTTCGATCACCTCGCCCGGCAGCAAGGCCGTGCGCTTCGGGCCCGTCATGAAGTCGTTGAACGGCATCGAACGAGAACCGGTGGCTGACACGAGGTGAATGATGGCGTCGAGCGCAGCGAGAACCGGCAGGCCGTCGCCGGCCGGTGAGGAGGTGGCCACATTGCCGCCGAGCGTCGCCGCGTTACGGATCTGTGGGGACCCGACTGTGCGCGCCGCCTGGCTGAGGGCTGGTACCCATTGAAGGAATGGATCGACCTCCAGTTCCGCGTAGGTGACCCCGGCGCCAATCCGTATCACGGACTCGCGTGGATCGTGGCTCCACGTGCGCAGTTCGGGTATGCGACCGATAGCGATCACCGCCTGTGGCCGGCGATGCCCACCGTTGACCTCGACCATGACGTCGGTTCCACCGGCGAGCACCAGCGACGACGGCGCATCGGCGAGGGCGGCCACTGCCTCGTTGAGACTTGTCGGAATAAACGTGCTCATCTCTGCGTGGACTGTACATTTGGTAAAGGTCGGAGCACGCGATCTACACGATCCTGAGGCTGGTGATACCGGGTTCGGGCGCAGGAAACTTCGGGTTGACGTGTTGCAGCGTATTCAGCAGGATCTTGGCGACAGCGAGGTTTCGCACCCAGTTGCGGTCGGCGGGCACGACATACCACGGCGCGTTCGACGTCGACGTGTTTCGAATTGCGTCCTCGTAGGCCTCCTGATACCTCGGCCACAGCGTTCGATCCTCCAGGTCGGCTGCTCGGAACTTCCAGTTCTTCGTGGCGTCGTCGAGGCGGTCCTGAAAACGTCGCGCCTGCACCGCCTTAGACACATTGAGGAAGCACTTCACGATCGTCGTGCCCTCGGCGCTGAGCATTCGCTCGAACTCGTTGATATGCCGAAATCGCTTGCTCCAAACAGCCTGTGGCGCGTAGCCCTTGACACGCACGACGAGCACGTCTTCGTAATGGCTGCGGTTGAACACACCGATGTCGCCGTCGGCGGGGCACGCCGCGTGCACCCTCCACAGGTAGTCCTGGGCCTTCTCTCGACCTCCCGGCACCTTGAAGCTGGTGACGCTGACTCCGGCAGGGTTGAGACCCGACAGGATCGAACGGATCGTGCCGTCTTTGCCTGCCGCGTCCATCGCCTGCAGCACGAGTAAGACGCTACGCCTGCCTTCGGCGGCCAGGCGTTGTTGCAACTCATCAAGTTTGAGCTTCACCGCTTGAAGCTCGGCGACGGCCGTCTCCTTGTGCCAACCGAGGGTGTCGCCCGGGTCGCACCTGCTGAGTTTGAACGACTTCGGGCTCGAAACCCGCAGTGAGGCTATTCGACTGCCTGCCATGAGGTCGACCGTACTTCAGTCGGCGACGAACGGACAGTGCCGGCATCCGCTGTCGCAGCAGTAACCGCGGTCGGCGAGAAACGCTGCGGTGAACACGTCGAGACCCGAGGCCGGATCTGGGTAGCATGGCTCGCCTTCGGAAACCGCCGAAGTGTGACGAGCGATGATCTCCACCAAGCGCGGGTGGCGAGGTGAAAGACGTTGTGGTGCAGCCCGCTCGAGATAGTTGTCGCGGAGTTGCGGCATCAATCGCAACGGTATCGGCTCGGGTCGTTGACAGGCTGCCTGCCGTGGCTAAGGTGCCGTTCAATCGGCGTGTGATCGGGGTCACACTATTCATTGTCACTACGCAGGGACCGAAACCATCTATTCAGAGGGGGAACCAGGTGCGACCGAGGCCACGATCGAACACGCGACTCATCACTGCAGCTGTGCTGAGTCTCGGACTTGTCGCCGCGGCGTGCGGCGGATCAGACTCGAATCAAGCCGACGACCCTGACCCGACCGACGCCACTGTCGTTGGATCGACCCCGACGCCGATCGACACACAACAAGCAGCCACGTTGCCCGACGACGCGGTGTTCGAAACCATTGCTCCGGAAGAGAACAACGATCCCGTTCCGGGAGGCACCCTGCGCTACGGCATCGAGGACGACGTCGATGGGATCAACCCCACCACGTCAGCACTGTCGGCTCCGGGTCTTATCATGGGTAACGCCGTGTTCGACACGCTGGCCGCCGTTGACAACGCCGGCAATGCAGTTCCATACCTTGCTGAGTCGTTCACCCCGTCTGCCGACTTCATGTCGTGGACGATCAAGCTTCGAGCCGGCATCAAGTTCCACGACGGGACCGACCTGAACTCCGCTGCTTTCGTGCGCGCTTTCGAGACAACCCGAAACGATCCACTCGTCGGGCTGGCGGTTCGCCCCCTCTTTCCAGAGACCGGGCCCATTGAGGTGGTCGACGACCTCACGGTCATCCTCCACCTGCTGGAGCCGAACGTCTATTTCCCCCATTCGCTCACTGCCCAACTGGGTATGGTCCCGTCGCCTACATGGCTCGACGCCGCGCTGGCAGACCCGACACTCAATCAGCAACCCGTAGGCACCGGGCCTTTCAAGTTCGACAGCCGCAGTCAGGACTCCGTCACCCGCTTCGTGCGCAACGATGATTGGTGGGGCGGCGAGGTGTTCCTCGATGCGGTCGAGTTCTACCCTGTCCCAGACCCCGACAATCGCACGGAGCTGTTGCTCAATGGCGAGTTGGACGCTCAGCAAACAACCAATCAGGCTTCGCTCGCCGAGTTACGCGACGCTGCCGGGATCCAGAACGTCTTCGATGACACGGGCGAAGAGTCGTTCGCGATGATCAACTCGCAGAGCCCGCCATTCGATGATCTTCGTGCCCGGCAAGCGCTCACGTTTGCCACGCCACGGCAGAACTACATCGACCTCATCGGCCTCGGCGAGAG
>JANNHY010000193.1:0-5319 GCA_031404635.1 Ilumatobacteraceae bacterium | reverse complement strand
TGAGAGATGTGCGTCCTCCGACGGCTCATCTGTAAGGAGAGTAGACGGGCGCAACCTTCTGAGCAGGCACGACGCGACCGTCGTCCCGGAGGGACTCTCATCACCCACGGTGCCGCGCCAGCGGCTACCCACTCTCATCGCACCGGTCTAACTGAACGGTATTGCCTCTAGTCCCGGTGCGAGACCGTCAGTCGACGTACCAGTAGCAGCCGTACTGCTCGGCGTCGCCCCATTGCACGGAATCACGGGCGACAAGCGTGGCCCGATCGGTGAACTGCATCTGGTCGGCGCCGATGGTGACGAGTTCGCTGCCGATGGCGAGCGATCGCTGCAACGGGTTCCAGCATCCATTGTTGTTGCCGGTCTCGTGCGAGATCGTCCCACGGCCGACGAGTTCGTTGCCCTGCAGTTGGGCGACGACCACGCCACCGAATTGGCTGGTCAGGCCGCCGGCGAGGCAGTCGACCGCCGGGCCGCAGTTGTTCCAACCTGGCGAGACGGGCAGCACGATCGTGCCGTCCTCGGGCCAGAACAAGAAGGCGTGGTGGTCCCACTCGGCCTCGCTGTAGCCGCCGATCGGCAGGGTCGAGAGGCGCAGCGGGTTGGCCGGGTCGTGCACGTCGAACAGCGACAGTTGTGTGCCCTGCACCCGCCCCTGGTCCGACGCATCCTGGCCGACGCCGAGCAGCAGGCCGTCGCCGACGGGGTGGAGGTACGCCGAGTAGCCGGGGATCTTCAACTCGCCGGTCAGCGTCGGTGCCGTCGGGTCGCTGAGGTTGATGACGTACAGCGGGTCGGTCTGGCGGAACGTGACGACGTAGCCCTGCGTGCCGAGGAAGCGCACGGCGTAGATCTGCTCGGTTTTGCCGAGCCCGTCGATCACGCCGATCTGCACCAGTTCGTTGCCATCGGCACGCAGAACTCGTATGGCCGAGCTGGGCGTCTGCTCTCCATTCCAATTGAACGTCGTCGTGGCCACGCGCAGGTCGCCTTCGTACTCGCTCATCGAGAACTGGTTGAGCAGCTGGCCGGGCACCTCGCCCGAGGCGATGTACGACGCGGTGCCGCCTTCGCCCAGCGAGAACTTGTGGATCAGTGTCGGTGGCGGCGACTGCGACGGGGCCACACCATTCAACGGCTGGTACCAGTCCCACGGCACGGTCGCCAGGTAGATGCTGGTCGACGAGGCGTACACGGTGTCGCCGTTGGAGATGATGCCTGCCGAACCGATCGGCTGGCCGTCGCCGCGTAGGTCGACGGTGGCTATCCACGACACGCCGAGCCCGGCGAACTCGCTGGGCGCGGCCACGGACGAGCAGTCGAGCGTGTTGAAGATCTCGCCGATCGATCCGTCGCCGGCCTCGTCGAACGAGCGGGGCATCCAGTCGTCGACCGTCGACTCGGAGATGATCTCCTTGTTGCGTTGCAGGGCGCGGTTCTCGTCGAGACCGAACTGGTCGGGACGAACGAACGGCAGACGGGTCGCCAGCGACGACGTGAGCACGAGACGGGCGGTGCCATCGATCGCCCGGGCGGCGATGAGGCGGCCTTCCAAGTGGCTGCGGCGCATCAGCGTGGGGGATGACACGTCGCTCACGTCGTAGAGGGAGACGACGGTGTCGATGCCGGCGTACGGCTGCGTGGTGACCAGCAGGCGGGTGCCGTCGAGCAGCAGTTGGTGGCCGCCGTCGGGCACGTCGAGCTTCGCCGTCACCTGTGAGCCGGCGACGTCGACGATCCTGACGCCGTCCCGCGAGGCGACGAACACATGGGTGCCGTCGGTCTCGACGATGTCGCCCTCATCGACGCCGATCTCCTGGGTGTTGGTTCCCGAGAAGGTGGGTACCTCGTTGGCGATCGGCGCCGAGACTGCGCCGGTGTCGGCCATGGCTGGTGCCGTAGTCGTGCTGTTGCGCGACGACTCCATCATCGGGACGACTCCGCCTCCGCCGTAGTAACCCCACGGCCCGCCATCGAGCCCCCACGCCGTCACCCGCTGCAGCGCCTCGCCCTGCACGTAGGCGAGCAGATCGGGACACTCGGCGAAGAACATGAGCCTCGACGACCCGAAGGAACTGAACTGCGCTGGGCGGTGCGCCTCGGTGGTCTCCGTCGTGCGACGGGGCACGGTGGTGGTCGAGGTCGAGGTCGCCTTGCGCGCCGTGGGTCCGGCGTCTGAGTTGCCGACGCAACCTGTGAGGGCGAGTGTCGCAGAAGCGGCGACGAGGGCTGCGGTAGGAAGAAGGTGCGTCATGCTCACTTCGACGCTGCCACGCCCAACTTAAGTTCCCGCGTGTTGTGACGAGGTTCGCGCAATTCGCGTATCACCGGCGGGACTGACGACTCTGTCCCGTGACCGGAACTCTCCGGTCTTGCCCGCAGGTTTCCTGCACAGGAGGAGGTTGGGATGAGCCTGACTGAAGCCCAGAGCGTGTTTGCTGCGATCCACGAGGACGGGCTGAACGATCTGCTGCAACGCTTCTTCGCCGCCCGACCCCGGTACCTGAGCTACGGCTCGCCGGGGTTCGTGGCCGCCACGACGGTGAACTCCACGCAGATGTCCGCGATCCAGTTCCCGGGGATACCCGGTGGCATCGATTGGAGCGTGCAGATTGCTCGCCCACGAGTCGATGCCCACCCGCAGTCGGCACCGTTGCCAGCCGAGCTCGATCCGCTCGGACTTCAGCGTTTGTCGATCCACACGGTTGTCGAGATCTGCATCAACTGCAACGAGCGACAGAACCGTGGTCGCGAACCGGAGAACCATCCACACGACGACCACCACGGCGACAAGCCACCGAGCGGCAACCTCCGCCCGGTGTGCTTCAAGGTCGAGGTGTTCGCCATCGCCCACGCCGAGCGCACGTCGTCGCCCGACGGCGACGCAATCCGCTTCATCGTCGACGCAATCGAGCTGGTCGACCTCCAGCCGACCGACTTCGAGACGCTGATCGAATGCCTGCTGCTGCAGATCCTGCGGGCCGTACTGGCATCGGTGCGGCTACCGCTTCCCGCACTGAGTGCCGGCGCCTTCTCGCTGACACCCGCCGTCGGCCCGGAAATCGAGAACGACCAGATCGAGATGTACGGCAGCCTCTAGCCGGCCGCCGCTTCCAACCCCACCCTGAAACATCACAGCCACAAACCTTGAGAGGACCACTCCGATGGACATCACTGCTGCGATCGACGAACCCGCTGCCGATCAGTTACTCGACACCGCGATCGGGTTGATCTCGCTGCCCCCGGCGAGCGGCGCGGGCACGCTCGGCCCGTTCTTCGCCTCCTACAACGCCTCGGCGTCGCTGTCGTCGGGCGACGTCGACCTCATCGCCCCCAGCACGATCCGCATCCAGGATTTTCGGCTCGACTGGAACCTCGGGTTCTCGTTCGGGTTCGACCTGTCGTCGTTCCTCCCCGATTTCTGCATCCCACAGGTGTGCATCGACATCCCGTGCGTCGGTCGCGTCTGCACGCCTGGGTTCTGCGTCAACTGGCCGACGGTGAGCGTGCCCGTTTCCTTCTCCGACTTCGTCAAGGTGACCGCCGACTTCGGAATCTCGATCACCCAGACCGGCGGTGTCTGGCGGGTCGAGGCGGTCGTGCAGGGCACACCCAACATCCAGTTCGGGCTCGTCACCGCTGGGCTGCTGGCGGCGATCTCGCTGGCGATCACCCCAATCCTGCTCGCCGTGCCGTTCATCGGGCCCTTGCTGGCGATCGCCGTCAATGCGATCATCGCCGCGATCGGCATCGCTGGCGTGACCGGGCTGCTCGGTCCGATCCTCACCCCATTCGTGAGTGGACTGCGCATCCCCATCTACGACCAGCCGGTGACGTTCGAGGCTCTCGCTGCTACCAGCGCGATCGACCCGGCGGTCTTCGTCACGATCGACGACGTCAAGGCAATCATCACCTCCACGAACGAGGACGAACTCGTCCTCACCATCGACATCTCCTGAGAGGGGATCCACCATGTTCAGCAACGTGCTCGACAGCCGGTCCATCGGATTCGGCGACGCCTTCGGTCAGCGTTTCATGCGCCCCGGCACCTACCGCTACAACATCGTCCTCGGCAGCACCGGCTGCATGGTCGACGAGCGCCCCTACGTGGTCGAGGTCGAAAAGGGTGGCGGTTCCGCCACGATGGAGCAGCATTCCCTGGTGGTGCACTGCGACGGACGGTCGTTCACCCCTGACCGCGAGGCCATCACGATCCGTGAGGGCGACCTGGTGGTGTGGGCGTGTCCCGACCCGGCCGCGGCACGGTTCGAGGTACGCGGCGACAAGGAGTTCTTCGGCAACGCGCGACTGACCAACGAGTGCGGGTACAGCCACGCCTTCGGGCTTCCGGGCGAATACCGGTGGGTCGACGCCCACCACGGCAAGGTCGGCGGCGTTGTTCGTGTCAAGGATGTACGGACGGATAGCTGCGAGGGTCTCGAGCGATGGCGCAAGCGGCTCGCCAAGGGCACCCTCGTGCTGATCGCCGACGGCAAGGCCGAGCCAGCGGAGGTCGACATCGTGACCGGTCAGACAGTTTTCTTCGCGGTTGTCAAAGGGGATGGGATCTCCATCACCGACAGCTCATTGGTTGGTGGCGCCCCCTTCGCCGGCCGGGCCAAAGCCAAGCGCCGGTAGTGCCGCCCCTGTCTTACTCGGAAAGATCCGCAACGACCTGCCCGGCGCGGAGTTCGATGGTGCGGGTGCGGCGGATGTGCTGCAGCAGCACGCGGTCGTGGCTGACCAGCAGCACCGTTCCCGGGAAGGTGTCGACGGCTTGCTCGATCTGCTCGATGGCCGGCAGGTCGAGGTGGTTGGTCGGCTCGTCGAGCACCAGGCAGTTGCAGCCGACGGCCATGAACAGCGCCAGCACCAGCCGAGTACGTTCGCCCGGCGACAATGACTCGGCGGGTCGATGCACGTGTTCGGCGCCGACACCGAACTTGGCCAGCAAGGTGCGCGCCTCGTTGACCGTCAACCCGCTCGCCGCTTGGAACTTGGCCAATGTGTTCTGCTCGCCGACGAACTGCGTGCGGGCCTGCTCCAACCTTCCAAGCTTCACTGACGCGCCCAATCGCTGCGCACCGGACGTCAACTCGACCTCGCCCAGCAACGCGCCAAGTAGCGTCGACTTGCCGCTGCCGTTGGGCCCGACGATCACGAGGCGCTCGCCGTAGCTCACCTCCAATGTCACCGGGCCGAGGCGGAACCGACCGAGGTCGACCACGGCGTCGGCGAGGCGGGCCACCAGGTTTCCGCTGCGTGGTGCGGAGGCAATCGTCATCCGTAGGTCCCACGGCTCGCGTGGCTGGTCGACCA
>JANNHY010000192.1:0-4597 GCA_031404635.1 Ilumatobacteraceae bacterium | reverse complement strand
TGAGAGATGTGCGTCCTCCGACGGCTCATCTGTAAGGAGAGTAGACGGGCGCAACCTTCTGAGCAGGCACGACGCGACCGTCGTCCCGGAGGGACTCTCATCACCCACGGTGCCGCGCCAGCGGCTACCCACTCTCATCGCGCGGGTCTAACCGCCGTTAGCCATCGGGTGGGTCGCGGCTAGGTCCGGGCGGCTTCGGCCCGAGCACGCAGGTCGCTGACGGCGTGTTTGAGGCCGCCGGCGTGGCGATACAGAGCGCTGCCGGCAACCAGAACGTTGGCCCCGGCGGCGGCGGCGGAGGCGATCGTCTCGGGGCCGATTCCTCCATCGACCTCGATGTCGATCGCGTCGCCGCGACCTGCGGCACGGAGCAGTTCGGCAACCTCGACGATCTTCGGTTCCATAGTGGCGATGTACTTCTGCCCGGCGAAGCCGGGATTGTCCGTCCTCACCAGCTCCGTGTCGACCAGGTCGAGCTCATGGGCGACAGCACACGCCGGCGTGGCCGGGTTGAGAGCGACACCCGCTGTGGCACCGAGTGAGGCGATGTTGGCAAGTGTTCGATGAAGGTGGGTGCAGGCTTCGACATGGACGATCAGCCGCTGGCAACCGGCACGCACGTATTCGGCGGCCATCACGTCGGGGGTCAGCACCATCAGGTGCGCCTCGAACGGCAGCGAGCTGTGCTTGCGTGCGGCCGCGATCACGTCGGGTCCGAAGGTCAGGTTGGGCACGAACTGGCCATCCATCACATCCCACTGGATTCGGTCGACCCCGGCGGCTTCCAGTGAGGCGACCTCCTCGCCCAGGTTGGCGAAGTCGGCGGACAGCACACTCGGGGCGATTTCGATCGGTCGCGACATCGCTCCGAGGGTAGTGGGTGGTGTCGCACCCTCGGAGATCTACAGTCGTCGATCATGTCTTCGATCATGGTGCGCGCCGAGAAGATGGCAGCCGGTGGCGACGCCATCGCCCGGCTGGCCGATGGTCGTATTGTCTTCGTCCGCGGTGCCCTGCCAGAGGAGTTGGTGGCGATCCAGATCGTGCAGTCGAAGAAGGACTTCGCCCGCGCCGAGGTCCTTGATGTGGTTGAGCCCTCTCCCCACCGCGTGGAACCGCCGTGTCCGGGCCACGCCGCCGGCTGCGGCGGCTGTGCATGGCAGCACGTCGAAGCCGCGGCGCAACCGGGGCTGAAGACCGCCATCGTCATCGAGGCATTGAGACGAACCGGCAAGATTGTCGACCCGGTGGTGGGCGTCGGGTCCTCCGTTCCGGCCTGGGCCTATCGCACCACGCTGCGGGTCGCTGCGGGCCGTGGCGACCGTCTGGGGCTCCACGGACGTAACTCGCACGATGTCGTCGAACTCTCCGGCTGCCCCGTCAGCCACCCGTTGTTGGAGGAACTGCTCGCCGGCGTTCGCGTTCGCGGGCATGGCGAGGTCAGCCTGCGCGTCGGTGCGGCGACAGGCGAGCGGTCGGCTTGGATCGTCGACGGCGATGTGGAGTTGCTGGGCCTGGCCCCCGATGTCGCAGTCGGCCCGGCAGCGGCGGTTCACGAGGTCGTTGCGGGGAAGACGTTGCGGGTCAGTGCACCTTCGTTCTTCCAGTCGGGGCCGGCAGCGGCCGAACTGTTGGTGGCGGCCGTCCGCGAGGCATGCGGCGAGTTGGTCGAGGCCGCCTCGGTCGTCGATGCCTATGGTGGCGTGGGCTTGTTCGCTTCGGCGTTTGACGGCCGCAAGGTGACGGTCGTCGAGAGTTCCGATTCGGCCTGCGCCGACGCCGCTGTAAATCTGGCTGGTCGTCGGGCCGAGATCGTGCGTGGGTTCGTCGAGCAGTGGAAGTCACGGCGCGCCGACCTCGTCATTGCCGACCCATCGCGCAACGGTCTCGGCCGACAGGCCGTCGCGGTGCTGTCGGCGACCCAGGCTTCGCGGATCGTCGTGGTGAGCTGTGATCCCGTGACACTGGCCCGCGACGCCGGATTGCTGCGCGAGGCGGGGTACGACCACGTCCGCTCGACGGTCTACGACCTGTTCCCCCAGACCCAGCATGTCGAGGTGGTCACCACCTTCGACCGCCGGCGATCTTCGCCGTAGATCGCGGCGAAGCTCACAGGCGGCTCAGGCGACGCTCGATGCGGTCGAGGAACGCGGCGCGGTCGTCGACGGTCGAACGGTCGATGTCGTACAACGCCAGCCATGTGGTGCGGGCGAATCGATGGCACAGCAACCGTACCGTTCTGCCGACGACCCGCCGCCCGGTCTCGCCCTCCACGATGTTGACGAATCGCGACGACCCATGGCTGGTAATGGCTACCAATCGGCGCACATTGGTGAGCCCCGCGGTGATGCGGGTCGCGCCGTCGGGCAACTCCCAGGCGACGCCGCGTACCAGCACCCGGTCGAGCCAGCCCGTCAACATCGCCGGCTGTCCGCCCCACCATGTCGGGTAGACGAAGACCAGCGTGTCGCACCAGCGGAGATGCCCGCTGTACTCGGCGATCCCCGGCCTGAATGCTGCCGGAGCCTTGTGGTCGAGTCGCTCCTTCAGCGACATTGTGGGCTCGAAGTCATCGGCGTAGAGGTCGGAGATCCGAACCTCGTGACCGGCCGCTTGCAGGGCGTGCACAGCACGGGCGCACACCGCAGCAGTGAACGATTCCGGGTCAGGGTGGCAGTAGACGACGTAGGCCTTCACAGCGATCGCATCTTCTGATCGACCCGTTGCAAGAAGGCGGCTCGCTGTTCTGGCGTGCGCGAGTTCATCCTGTAGAGACCGAGCCACGACCGGCGCGTGAGAAGGGCGGTATTGAGGCGCAGGGCGCGCAGCAGCGTCCGCCGGCCGTTGTCGTGCATCGCCTTCACGTACGGCCACGGCGCTGCGTAGGTGGAGATTCCGATGATCCGGCGCACGTTGGTGAGGCCGCGGCGCACGTGGTGCCGATCATCGAACACGAAGCCCACACCGGGCACCATTACTCGCTCCAGCCAGCCCTTGAGGATGGCCGGCATCGTGCTCCACCATGTCGGATAGATGAAAACGAGACCTTCAGCTTGCTTGATGATCCTGGTGTGGCGTTCGACGATCGGATCCAGAATCGGTCGATCGCTGTGGTAGGCCCGCCGCTCGTCGCAGCTCATCTCCGTGCGGAACTCCTCGGCATACAAGTCGACCAGGATGACATCGTGCCCGCTGTCGTCGAGCGCAGTACGAGCAGCCGACGTGATGGCGTGGCTGAAGCTGTTCGGGTCCGGGTGGGCGACGACAACAACGACTCGCATGCTGGCCGCACGCTAGCGGTGAGCCCTACGATCCTCGCTGATGGAATCGCAAGGCCACCGGCCCGTCCCGGTGTGGGCCTATCTGCTCGGTTTCGTGGTGCTGGGCAGTGCGTTGAGCATGGCCGGTCCGGCGCTGTCGCACCTTCGCGTTCGTGCGGGTACCGACGACAGCGGTATCGCATTGGTATTCGTGGGGCAGTCGATCGGCTACATGATCGGCTCGTTCCTGGGAGGTCGAGGGCTCGACCGCGGTCGCGGGCATGAGATTTGGGCTGCGTGCATGGTCGTTTCGGTCGCCGCCATAGGGGTGATCTCGCAGGTTCGCGATCTTGTCCCGCTGGTCGGAGTTTTCGCGGTGCTCGGGCTGGTTGGTGGAGTCGCCGACGTTTCCGGCAACACACTGGTGGTGTGGAGCCGCCCTGACTCACCGGGAACTGCGCTCAATGCGTTGCATCTGTTCTTCGCACTCGGTGCGCTGTCCGCGCCATTGCTGACCAACCGAGCCATCGCCTGGAGCAACTCGCTGTGGCCGATCGTTGTGCCGCTGGCGATGCTGACGGTTGTGTGCGGTGGTGTGCTGATGTCGACGCCGGCCCCGATGAAAACTCGCGACCTCGACCGTGGCCGCGGCGCGCACGAGGGCTCGTCGGTTCGCCGAGGCCAGTTGGCCGTCGTCAGTTTGTTCTTCTTCGTCTATGTCGCCCTCGAGGTGGGCTTTGCCGGATGGATCCACTCCTACGTCGAACAGATCGGGTACGGCGACGCCAACACGGCAACAGGAGTCACGGTGATCTTCTGGGTAGGGTTCTCGGTGGGGCGTGTCGCCTCGATCTGGCTGGCTGGTCATTTCAGTGCCGCACGTACCGGCCGGATACGCGCCCTCCAGCCCCGAACGCAGCGCCGATAACTTGCCCGCGCTCTTCGTCACGCGGATCTCCGCTCCATCGATCATCGCGATGCCGGCGCTGTCGTAGCCGCGATACTCCAGCCGCTGCAGGCCGTCCATCAGCAGCGGCGCCGCGTCGCGTTCGCCCGTGTAGCCGATAATGCCGCACATCAGCGCACCTCCATCGATGCGCCGCGCGCCAGATCGCGACTGAGTTCGTCGTAATACATGCAGACTCCTCCGGCGACCGCGCATATATACACGCGATCGCATAGCTCGCGGGAGGCGAGCTTCTCGTGAGAGTGCCATCATGGTCTGCGAGAAGGGATGCACGTTGGACGGTCTTTGTCGGGCGCTTGCGCAGCCCGGTTTGCCCCGTCCATGACGGCTGTGCTGCCGAGAGGCCATCCGCCGAATAGTTCGATAGACC
>JANNHY010000191.1:0-2471 GCA_031404635.1 Ilumatobacteraceae bacterium | reverse complement strand
GCACCCGGTTGAGCCGGTACAGCAACAGGTCGGTCATCCACGCGAATGTCTCGATCAGGGTGACGCCTGGGTCGGACACGTTGTGGTCGGTCCACTCCGGGCAACGCTGTTGGACGAGCCGTTTGGCGTCGTCGACCAACTCCTGGAAGCGGCGATCGTCGAGGTTGGGGGCTACGAGGGGCACGGTGGTTGCCTCCGGGTTCGAGGTGCGGGGATCATGCGGACTGCCCTTCGACCAGTTCCTGTTCGACCGAATCCCGTTCGACCGGTATCGAGTAGAACGGGAAGACCAGGTTGCGAGCGTCGTTGGTGCTGCGGATGCGGTAGCGCACATCGATGTAAACCAGTGCCGGCTCGAGCTCGTCGAAGCCGACAGTGATGTCGAGCACGTCGATGCGGGGCTCCCAGCGCAACAGGCTGGCCTTGACATCGGCGGCGATCATCCCGGCGGTCGTCGCGTCAGACGACGAGAACACGTAGTTGTGGATGCGGCAGCCGAATTCGGGCCGCATCGGGCGCTCGCCCGGCGCCGTGCCGAGGATGAGGCGGATGGCCTCTTCGATCTCGCGGTTGTTCGACACCAAGGCGATTCCGCCTGTGGCATCGACCCGCACCGGAAAGGCCCACCCTTTGCCGACGAATACGTCACTCATCTAGTGCTCCCATCAGTTCAGCTTGACCATCCCGCCCTTGATCTCGGCCTGGGCCCCACCGTCGAGCTTGGCACCCGACGAAGCCTTCAATTCGAGACCGGACTTGGCTTCGATGGTCACGTTCTTGCCGCTGATCTTGATGTCACCGTTGGTCGATATCTCGAACTCGTCGGTCAGGGAGAACAATACCTTCTTGGCATCGACGAGCAGCTCGCCGTTGTCTTTCAGGCTCATCACGACACCGTTCTTGGTGACCAGGTTGATCATGTCGTCGTCGGGGCTTTGCGGGTCCTCGAGGATCAGCACCTTGTGGCCCTGGCGCGACGTCCATGCCCGGCGGATGACCGAGCCGTCGCTCGACGAGGTGTAGCTGTCGTTGTCGGGCTTGTCCTGGCCGTTGAACAAGCTGCCGATCACGTAGGGATGGCGGATGTCGCCGTGCTCGAACGCCACCAGTACCTCGTCGTTGATCTCCGGGCAGATGAACAGGCCGCGCTTGTCGCCGGCGCCGGGGTAGCAGACGCGGCACCAGAACGTCTCGAAGTCGTCGGCCAGCCACGGCAGCTTGACCTTCACCCGACCGATCTTCATCGGGTCGGCGGTGTCGGTGACGATGCCGATGACGACACCGTCGATCACCTGTCCGCTGCTCGACGAGGTGCTGCCCGACATGCCGGCGATCAGCCCGGCGAGCGATCGGTCCTGGCTGCCCGACACCGTGAAGTGCGTCGTGTAACCACCGTGGTCGAACACGTGGCGGCTGTGCGACACCGACCATTCGCCGTCGAACGCCTTGCCGGTTCCGGCGATCTTGATCAGTGCTCCGGCGGTGACCCGCGGGTCGCCGACGACGGTGCCCATGGCGAACAACTGCCCGCTCGACAAATCGACCATCAATCCGCCGGCCACCATCTGAGCCTCGGCGCTGTTTCCGATCGCCCGGTCGGTGCACACGTACGTCGACGCCCCGAACGAGGTGTCGATGGTGTCCGCGTCGATCGACGAACTGCCCAGCGATGCCGAAAAGATTGCGGTGTCGACCTTTTCGCTGACTACTTCCTTGCGATCGAAGTCCCAGCCGCGGGCCTCGACCTTGCCGACTTGTTCGTTGGCTGTCATCCTCGCCCTGAACTCGATCAGCTCGGCTCCGAACCGGAACTCGGGCGACTGCCCGGGCAGCGCCTCGCTGTCGGTCTCGAGGTGGAACTTGCCGTCCTTGACGAACACCCGATACCCCGACTCGCGAGCACGCGATTGCAGGAAGCTCCAGTCGGTCTCGTTGACCTGGCTGACGTGCTCGAGCGTCTTGTCGGTCGAATCGACCGAGCCGATCGTCAGACCGGCGGCGCGGGCGACCTTCTTGGCGACATCGGAATCGGTGACGTCGTTGAACGTCGCCGTCTTGCGCCCGTGGTGAAGCCGGTGCGACTGGTCGTAGCCGGTGATCGTGAGGAACGATCCCGACGAGTCGAGAGCAGCCTCGATCGCCGTCACCTCGCCGTTGATCAGCAGCGTCGATCCGTCCTCGCCGAGCGCCCCGGTCTTGATCTCGACTACGGCGCCGATCTCGAACGGCATGTCGTCGGCGAAGGTCCGATCCGGATCGTTGAACCGCAACTCGAACATGTCGGGCAGGTACGAGTCGTCGTCGACCACCGCGTCGAGCATCATGGTCGCCAGGTTGGGGCGTAGTGGCGAACCGTCGACGGTGATCCGCGGGATCTGGCTCGGCAAGGTGACAGGCATGTCAGCGCAACGCCCTTGCGTCCTCGCGTGAGGGCATCAACAACCTGGTGCCCGGTCGTACGGCGAGCGGGT
>JANNHY010000190.1:0-1940 GCA_031404635.1 Ilumatobacteraceae bacterium | reverse complement strand
AGAGGCCACCACGCCAACCTGCCCGGCCACACCTTCATCCTCGTCGGACCCGACAGCACAATCCGCTGGCGCGGCGACTACCCCGGCATGTGGATCGAGCCCAGCGAACTCGCCGCCGCCGTCACCAAAAACCTCGGCTGACGAGACCGGCTTCCCAGCGAGCGACAACTGAACTCTCGTCCACGCAGCCCGCGTTGCCCGACCGCGTCACCGGGGTAGCAACCCTCCGTTCGCGAAAGCGTCGAGCAGCGGTTGCGCGCCGATGCCGAGAACGACCAAGGCGGCGGCGCTGGTGAGCGTGGCGGCAGCGGCCCACCGCCCGAGCACGGACAACGCGATCGGCGGCGGCTCCTCGAAGTAGCTTGGGCCGAGCACCCGCAGGTAATAGAAGAGCGATACGACGGTGTTGGCGACGGCGACGACCGCGAGCCACGTGTAGCCGGCGTCGATGGTGGCGAGGAACAACTGCAACTTGGCGACAAAACCGGCGAGCGGCGGGATGCCGACGAAGGACAAGAACGCCAGCACGAGGGCCGTGGCCAGCAGCGGGTGGCCGCGGCCCAGCCCGGCGTACGAGGCAATGTCGGTGCGGCCGCGCAGTTCGACAACCACTCCGAACGCGGCCAGATTGGCGACGACGTAGGCGAGCAGGAAGTACAGGATCGACGGCACAGCCAGGTCGCTGCGGCCGACGGCCACGACACCCATGAGCCCGTAGCCGGTCATGGACACCGCCGACCAGCCGAGCAGGCGGCGCACGTCGTCCTGCCACAGTGCTGCCAGGTTGCCGAGGGTCATCGTGGCGGCGGCAAGCACCGCCACCAGCGGGCGCCACCCGACGGTGGTATCCCCGAGGGCGACGGCCAGGCGGGCGAGGGCGATGAGCGAGCCGACCTTCGGTATAGCAGTGAGGAACCCAGCCATCGGCGCCGGTGATCCTTGGGCCACGTCAGGCACCCAGGTGTGCACAGGCACGGCGCCGAGCTTGTACGCCAGGCCGACCGAAACCAGGGCGAAGGCAACCGCCAGCGCTGTCGCGTCGCCGCCACTCAAGCCGGCGGCCATGCCGGCGTACACGGTCGTGCCCGACAGCCCGAACAGCAGGGCACTGCCGAAGAGGAGGCTGGAGGTGGCCAGCCCGCCGACGAGGAAGAACTTGAGCGCAGCTTCCCCTGCTGCGGCTGAACGGCGGTGGAACCCGGCGAGCGCGAACCCGCTGGCGGACGACAGCAGGATGCCGACGATCAACTCCATCAAGTCGGTGGCGCCGGCCATCAGCGTGCTGCCGAGGGCGGCAAACAGGATCAGCGTGTAGAGCTCGCCGTGTCGAGGGTCAGCGCGGAACCATTCGACCGACAGCGCGACCGCGATGGCCGTGCCAACGACGATGATGATCTTGGCCCACAGCGAAGTGGCGTCGGCTGCGTAGGTGTCGAAGAAGGTGGCGCCCGGCGGGTCGGCAAGCAACACGCCGGTGAAGATCGCCGTGGTGGCGAGGACGGCGAGAGCCACCCACGCTGTCGCAGCCTGGAACCGCCGGGGGGCGAACAGAGCCCACAAAAGCGTGACGATGGTGCCAACAATGAGCGCCAGCTCGGGAAGGATCTCCCCGAACGGGAGGCTCATCTCGTTCATCGGCCAACGGCCACCTTGGCGGCGGCCAGGATGTATTGCGACGCGCTGTCGATGACGACGAGCAACCACGCCGGTGCGACGCCGATCACGATGACCAACGCAGCGAGCGGAATCAGGCTGACGAACTCGGCGCGGCTGAGATCTTTCCAGGTCCCCCAACGATCTGGAAGTGCGCCGAAGAACAACTTCTGGACCATTTGCAGGAACAGCGCTGCGGTGACAACGATCCCGAGCAGGCCGATTCCTGCCAGCCACGGGAACGCGTCGAAGGCGCCGACGAAGATCTGGAACTCGGCGACGAACCC
>JANNHY010000189.1:0-4638 GCA_031404635.1 Ilumatobacteraceae bacterium | reverse complement strand
GCCGGTACCTACGACGGTCTCGCGATACAGCACCCGCACATCCTCGGTCTCGACACGCACCCCGAACTTGCGAGCCAGACGTTCGAGCGCAACTGCGAGATGGGTGTCTCCGGCGCCGCTCAACACAGTCTGGTGCGCATGGTTGCGCTCGACGCTGAGGCATGGATCCTCGGCCAACAGTCGCTGCAGCGCGCCAGACAACTTGTCGTCGTCGGTCTGCGTCAACGGCTTCAACCCCAGGCCGAACACCGGCGGAGCGGGTTGGTGGCCGACGACTCGCACCGGCATGTTGCGCGGTGCCAATGTCGTGCCGGTGGCGGTGTTGGTGAGCTTGGCAACCGAAACGAGGTCGCCGGCCAGGGCCTGCTTGCACGGCAGTTGGTCCTTGCCACGCAGGTGAAACAGTGCATGCAGGCGCTCCTCGGTCGCGTTGGCGCTGTTGACCAACCGGTCGTCGGTTGCGATCGTTCCCGACAGGACCTTGCACAGCGACACCTGCCCGACAAACTGGTCGGCGATGGTTTTGAACACGTAGGCCAGCGGTTGGGCGGTGGCGTCGGCGGGGACTTCGATCCTCTCGGTACCGGCCATGACGACCATCGGTCGGTCGGCAGGGGATGGCCCGATCTCGCAGATGAAGTCGGCCAGCCGGTCGATGCCGACACCGGTGAGTGCCGAGCCGACCAGCACCGGGAACTCGACGCAATCGAGCACCTCGTGGGCGAGGGTGCGCTCCAACTCGGCGGTGCTGGGCACATCGCCCGACAGGTATCGCTCGAGCTGTTCGTCGTCACCGGAGACGATCTCCTCGACCAACTCGTCGTGAATCCGCTGTTCTTCCTCGGCGATCTCGGCGGGCAGTGGGGCGGTGCGGTGTTGACCATCCGAGTCGTACTCGAAGGCCTGGTCCGACAACACGTCGGCAACTCCATGCAAAGCCGCCTCTTCGCCGAGCGGTAGTTCGAGTGGCACGAAGCCGTGGCCCCACTTTGATTGCAGGGCCGAAAGCACGCTGTGGAAGTTGGCCCGTGGCTTGTCGTCCTTGTTGACGAACATGAGCCGCGGGATTTTGCTGGCTACGCAGCGTTCCCACGCCAGTTCGGTACCGACCTCAATGCCGTCGACTGCGCTGATCACGACGATCGCCAGGTCGGCCACACTCATCGCCGCCGCCTCCTCGCCGACGAAATCGGCATAGCCGGGCGCATCGAGGATGTTGATCTTGTAGGTTTCGCCGTCGCTGGCCCGCCATTGGAACGGGGCAACGCCGAGCGACAGCGAGAGGCCGCGCTTGACCTCCTCGGGGTCGGTGCCGGTCACCGTGGTGCCGTCTTCGACCCTGCCGATTCGTGTCGTCACGCCGGCGCGATGCAGCAAGGCCTCGACGAGGGTGGTCTTGCCGCTGCCGCTGTGGCCGACCAGCACCACGTTGCGGATGCGCTGTGTTGGGATGACGTCCACCCTGTTGACCCCCAATGTTCGATTTCCTTGCGTTGGTTGGACTCTACCGATCGCTGAGGACGTCATGTTACGGTTGTGCACGCTTGAACTTGGAAGCGAGAGCGACCGAATGTCGACCGTGGAAGAGTCGTGCAACTGCCCTTGGCGATCTATCGTACGATCCCTGCGAGGCAACACTTCACAAGAATGGGGATCTTATGAACGATCACGACGACACCGACACCAACCTGTCCGACAACCTTTCACTCGACGACATCATTGCCGCGCGGCTCAGTCGCCGAAACGTACTGAAACTCGGCGGAGCGACAACGGCGGCAGCCGCCTTCCTCGCCAGCTTTGCATCCCCGCGCGTCGTCGCCGCCGACAGCGAGGGGACCAAGCCCCGTCACGAGGATGACGATCACGACCACGATCACGAGGATCACGAACATCACGATCACCATCACGGCTTGCTCGGGTTCACCTCCGTGCCACTCAACGGGCTCGACAAGGTGACCGTTCCCGCCGGGTACACCGCCGAGGTGTTGTATGCCTGGGGAGACCCGGTCTCCGACGGTCCCGAGTTTGCCTTTGACGCCTCGCAGGACTGGGAGGCACAGGCGGTGCAGGCGGGTATGCATCACGACGGCATCTTCTTCTTCCCGCTCCCGAAACAATCGGAGAAGTCGAATCGGGGTCTGCTGTGTATCAACCACGAGTACGTCGACCAGGGTCTGTTGTTCACCGACGGCATGATCACGTGGACGGCCGACAAGGTCCGCAAGTCCATCGCCTCACACGGGGTCTCGGTTATCGAGGTTCGCCGTCGCAAGGGTGTCTGGAGCGTCGTCCGTCCGTCGAAGTATGGCCGGCGGATCACCGGGGCCACACCGATCCAACTCGTCGGTCCGGCAGCCGGGTCGGCGCTGCTGCAAACGACCGATGATCCGACCGGCACGGTGTCGCTCGGCACGCTCAACAACTGTGGTAGTGGCCAGAGCCCCTGGGGCACCTATGTCACCTGCGAAGAGAACTTCAACGGCTACTTCGGATGGGACGGCGCCTACACACCGACGATGCAGCAGAACCGGTACGGCATCACATCAACCGGCTTCGGTTATCGCTGGCACGAGCAGGACCCGCGCTTCAACGTCAGGTTGAACCCAAATGAAGCCAACCGGTTGGGGTGGATGGTCGAGATTGACCCGTTCAAGCCACACAGCATGCCTCAGAAGCTCACCGCGATGGGTCGCTGCAAGCACGAGAGTGCGGCGTTCGCGACGACGCACGACGGGCGTGCCGTTCTCTATTCCGGTGATGACGAGCGCAACAACTACATTTACAAGTTCGTCGCTGCGGTGCCGTGGAAGAAGGCCCGCAAGATGGGCGTCAGCCCGCTCGCCGAAGGCACGCTGTACGTCGGTCGTTTCGACGCCGGTGAAGCGACGGGCGACGAGATGGGGATTGGCGAGTGGATTCCGCTCGACCCGTCGAATCCAGTGCTGTCGTCGATGGCCATCGACGACATCCTCGTGCATGCCCGTGTCGCCGGTGACTTGGTCGGCGCCACCAAGATGGACCGGCCGGAATGGCTGACCGTCGCCCCCGACGGCAGGGTCTACGTTGCGTTGACCAACAACAGCAGACGCGGACGCGCCACAACCGTCCCGTCGGAGAACCCGAACTCCATCGTCGACGACGCCAACCCGCGCTCGGCCACGGGCCAGGGCAATCCCTACGGGCAGATCGTGCGATGGACCGAGAACGGCGACGCCGATGCCACCACGTTCACCTGGGACATCTTCATGTTGGCGGGTGATCCAGCGAACCCATTGCTGCTCGATGGCTACAAGCCGGGTGGCGACGTCGTCGGCGACATGTTCGGGTCACCCGACGGCATCTGGGCCGATGATGACGGGCGGATCTGGATCCAGACCGACATCTCCACCAGCGCCCTCGGCGTCGGCGCGTACGTCAACATCTCGAACAACATGATGCTGGCGGCCGATCCCGAGACCAAGGAGACTCGGCGCTTCCTCGTCGGACCGAAGGCATGCGAGGTCACCGGTGTGTGCACGACTCCGGATCAGCGCACGATGTTCGTCGACATCCAGCATCCCGGAGAGCCGGCGAGCGAACTCAGCGATCCGGCCAACCCGCAGGCGATCAGCAACTGGCCCGACCACAAGGCGATCGGCGAGGGTCGCCCACGTGCCGCCACGTTGGTCATCACCAAAGACGGCGGGGGGTGATCGGCACCTGAGCCGCCCGCTCGATTATGGAGCTACGGCTGGCGCGTCGAGTAGTTCGACGAAGGCCCACGCAAGCCGGGGAACTGGCCGAGGCGCTCCAAAGCGGCCACCGTGCTGCGCATCGCCTCGGCCGGCACGGGATGGCTGATCAGGTAGCCCTGCGCCTTTGTGCACCCGAGGTCGCTGAGCACCTGCAGTTGATGGATGCTCTCGACGCCCTCGGCCACCATGTCGAGACCAAGTGACCGGCCCATCGCCACGATCGTGCGCACCAGCGAGCGGTCGTTGGGGTTGTCGGCTACACCGTGCACGAATGCTCTGTCGATCTTGATCCGTTGCAGCGGGAACTTCTGCAGGAGAGAGAGCGACGAATAGCCGGTGCCGAAGTCGTCGAGGGCGATTCGTACGCCCAGCGATCGCACCCTGCGCAGCGTGGCCAGAGCCAACTCCGGCTCGGCGATCATCACACTTTCGGTGACCTCCAACCACAGCAACTGCGGCGAGATACCGGAGCGGGAGAGTGCTTCGTTGACGATCGATGGGAAGTTCGGGTCACTCAACTGGCGCGGTGAGACGTTGACCGACATAGTGGCCGACTCGCTGCACACGCCGTCGTCGATCCAGCTGCGCAGTTGAGTGAGCGCCTCGAGCAGAGCCCACGAGCCGATGGGAACGATCGTGCCGGTGTCCTCGGCGATCGGGATGAACTCGACAGGCGAGACCATCGTGCCGTCGGCTTGCTGCCAGCGCATCAGCGCTTCGAAACCGACGACATCGCCCGACTCGAGGTCGAGGATCGGCTGGTGGAACAGGCGTAACTCGCGCCGATCGAGGGCGCGGTAGAGCGCTGTTTCGACCGACAGACGGTGGGCGACTCGTTCGTGCATCGACTCGTCATAGACGGCCAGACAGTTACGCCCGGCGTCCTTGGCGCGATACATCGCAG
>JANNHY010000188.1:0-28374 GCA_031404635.1 Ilumatobacteraceae bacterium | reverse complement strand
CGGTGATGCCGATCACCGTGCCGGTGAACGCCTGGCGCTGGTCGGCAGCGAGGTCCATCAGCGCCCGCAACGTGTCCGAGACCTCGACGGCCGAGCCATCGGCGGCCGGGCGTGCTGTGAGGTAGGCGGCGGCACCGGCTGCAAGCGCGGTTTCGATGAAGTCATGACCATCGCGTTCGGCGACCAGTGGCACGAACAGTTGACCGGGGCGCATCGTGCGCGTGTCGAAAGCGGCGCCGTCGATCTCGACGTCGGGGCCCACCAATCGCCCGCCGGTCGCCGCGGCGACATCGCTTGCCCTGAATCGCATCGACGAACACGGTACCGTCGGGTCGGCATGGGCACAGGTGATCGGATCAAGCTGGTCGTTCTGTTCGGCGGCCAGTCGGCCGAACACGACGTGAGTTGCACGACCGCGGCCCACGTGCTGCGCGCCGCCGATCCTGCCAAGTACGAGGTCACCCCGGTGGGCATCTCCCGCGATGGCACGTGGGCGATCGCCGAGGGTGCACGCACTGCATTGGCCGCCGGGCCTGCGGCCCTCCCTGGCCGGCTCGATCCGACCGGATCGACGATCATGCCGGGCGACGTGATCGCCGGCGCGACACACACCGTCGTCGTGCCGTTGCTGCACGGCCCGATGGGAGAGGACGGCACCATGCAGGGCCTGCTCGAGCTGGCCAATGTGGCTTACGTCGGCTCCGGCGTACTCGGCTCGGCGCTCGCCATGGACAAGTCGATGGCCAAACAGGTGCTGGCGGCGAACGACATCCCGCAGGCCAAGTACCGGGCGTTTCGAGCCCACGAGGTCACGCCCGGCCTACCGGCAACCCTTGCCCAGCAACTCGGCCTGCCACTGTTCGTCAAGCCGGCCAACATGGGTTCGTCTGTCGGTGTGTCGAAGGCGAAGACGGTCGAGGCGGTGGGCGACGCCATCGACATCGCCTTGACCTACGACGAATGGGTCCTGGCGGAGGAAGCCATTGTCGGTCGCGAGATAGAAGTGGCCGTGCTCGGCAATCTTGAACCGCGGGCCAGTCTGCCTGGCGAGATCGTGCCCGGCGCCGAGTTCTACGACTACGCCGACAAGTACCTCGACGACGGCTCGCAGACTCTGGTGCCGGCACCGCTGACACCCGAGCAAACCGAGACGGTGCGGGCCATGGCGTTACGAGTGTTCACACTGGTGCGATGCGAAGGCCTGGCGCGCGTCGATTTCTTCTTCGAGGAGCATGGACGCGGGTTCCTGTGCAACGAGGTCAACACGATGCCCGGCTTCACCCCGATCTCGATGTACCCGAAGCTGTGGATCGCCAGCGGTCTCTCGTACCCGGCACTCATCGACGAATTGGTCAGCCTGGCTATCGAGCGCCACGGCCGGCGACGACGCAATACCGCCCATTGACCCACGTGGCAGAGCGGTGCGATCAGGGGGCGAGCGCGGCACGTAGAAACGCCAGCAGTTCGCCACGCAGTTGTCGCAACCCGGCCGTCGATGGTTGCCAGCCGACGACGCGTAAGGCTTCGGGCTCGGTGGCGATACCGGTGACGGTGGCGTAACACAGCGAGGCCACGAGTCGGGGGTCGGCCCTGCGCAGCCGTCCTGCATCCATCTCGTGTTGCAGGTACGTCACCGCCCGATCGACCAACGGTCGCAGGTCGGCGGTGAGCCGATCACCGGCCGCCGACGGCAGGCGGCTGACCTCTCGCACCAGGCCCAACAGCGCCGGGCGGCGAACGGCAGGGCGGAACACGGCGCGGATCACGGCCTCGATGCGGTCGAGCGGATCGTCGGGTGAGGCGCGCGCCGCGGCATCGATCACCACCGACAGTTCCTGAGCTGCGGCGACGAGCACAGCTCGCACCAGATCGTCCTTACTGGGGAACCAGTACAGCAACGTCTGTTTGGCGACCCCGACCTCGGTTGCGATCACGTCGAGGGAGACGGCATCGACACCGCGTGTTCCGAACAGGTCGGTCGCGGCATCGAGGATGCGGTCGCGGGTCGGGGTCTTCATTTTTCTCTACCAAATGGTAGACAAATTGTGCTAGAAAGTCACGGAATGATCCGCGACAACCTCGCCAACAAGCGAATCGCCATCACCGGCAGCACAGGTTTCGTCGGCACAGCGCTGGTCGAGCGCCTGCTGCGGGCGGTGCCCGATTGCAACCTGGTTCTGATAGTGCGGCCGAGCAAGCGTCACGACGCCACCGAGCGGGTGCGTCGTGAGATCTTCAAGAACGACGCATACGACCGCCTCCGCGCCGAGTTGATCAACACCGATGAACCGTTCGAGGCGATGGTCGCCCGCCGCGTGGTGTCGGTCGGTGGCGATGTCAGCGCCGATGGCCTCGGTCTCGCCGACGCCGACCTGGCCCTCCTGGCGACGTGCGACATCGTCATCCACTCGGCGGCCGCCGTGGCTTTCGACTCGCCGCTCGATTCCGCCGTCGAGATCAACCTGCTCGGCCCGACCCGCATCGTCGACACCTTGAACGCACTCGGCGTTGCGCCGCACCTCGTCGCCGTCAGCACCTGCTACGTGGCCGGCAACCGTCGCGGCAACGCTCCTGAGGAACTCGTCAGCGAGGGTCCATTCGACCTCGGCCTCAACTGGCGTAACGAGGTCGCCGCGGCTCGCCGGCTGCGCAGCGATACCGAAGCCATCAGCCGTCAGCCCGACAAGCTCGCCCACTTCCGTAAAGAAGCCCGCAAGCAACTCGGCGCGGCCGGCGCACCGGCGCTGGCCGCCAAGACCGAGAACATCCGCGAGGACTGGGTCAAGGATCAGCTCGTCGAGGCAGGCCGGGCGCGCGCCGGCAGCCTCGGTTGGCCCGACGCTTACGCCTACACCAAAGCACTCGGCGAGCAGGCGCTCACCGAAACGAAGGGCAAGGTGCCGGTGTCGATAGTGCGCCCTTCGATCATCGAGTCAGCGCTCGCCGAGCCGTTCCCCGGCTGGATCCGCGGTTTCCGCATGGCCGAGCCGGTCATCTTGAGCTACGCCCGCGGACTGCTCAAGGAGTTCCCTGGCGTGCCAGAAGGCACCGTCGACGTCATCCCCGTCGACATCGTGGTCGCGGCAATCATCGCAGTCGCCGCCCTCGGCCCCACCGATGCGCCGCGGATCACTCAGGTGGCCAGCGGCGGCATCAACCCGCTGCATTACAAGACGCTCGTCGACAACGTGCGCGTCTGGTTCACCGAGCACCCGCTGTATGACGCCGAAGGTCAACCGATCGTCGTTCCCGAGTGGCAGTTCCCGGCCCGCGGGCGGGTGAAGAAGCAGCTGCAGCGGGCCAAGATGATCACCGAGAAGTCCGAACGGATACTGCAGTCGCTGCCACTGCGCGGCAAGCAGGCGACATGGGCGGCCAAGCTGGAGGACACCAAGAGCGACATCGACCGCGCCTTCCAGTACGTGCAGCTGTACGGGCTGTACACCGAGTGTGAGGCGATCTATCAGGTCGAACGGCTGATGGCCGTCAATGCGGGTCTCGACGCAGCCGACCGCGCCGCATTCAACATCGACCCGCGCAGCATCGACTGGCCAACCTACATCCGGACCGTCCACCTGCCGTCGATCGTTCATCATTCGCGTGCCAAGACCAAGCCGGGTCGGAGCCGCAGCGACCGTGCCGATCGCCTGCGCCGCAGCGTGCTGTCGCCAGAACGCCACCTTGCTGCCTTCGATCTGGAAAATACTTTGATCGCCAGCAACGTGGTCGAGAGCTATTCGTGGCTGGCCACCCGACGGCTCAACGTGCCGGAGCGTATCCGCTACGTACTGCGCACCCTCGCCGAGGCGCCGGGTCTGAGCGCGATGGATCGCAGAGACCGCGGTGACTTCTTGCGGTTCTTCTACCGGCGCTACGAGGATGCCCCGGTCAGTCAGATCGACGAGGACTCCAATGAGCTGCTGACCCAACTCATCCTCACCAAGAGCTTTCCACGCGGCATCCGCCGCGTCCGCGAGCATAGGGCGCTCGGCCACCGCACGATCCTGGTCACCGGAGCGCTCGATTTCGCTGTGCAGGGCTTGAAGCCGTTGTTCGACGAGATCATCGCCGCAAAGATGACCGTCAGACCAGATGGGACGTACAGCGGCCACCTCTCCCAAGTGCCCCCCACCGGCGAGACCCGCGCCCAGATCCTCGCCGACTATTGCGCCGCAGAGGGCCTCAAGCTCGAGCAGTCGATCGCCTACGCCGACTCGAGCAGTGACCTGCCGATGCTCGAAGTCGTCGGCTTCCCTGTTGCGGTCAACCCAGAGACCAGGCTGGCGGCGATTGCCCGCAAACGCGGCTGGCTGGTCGAGCACTGGTCGAAGGCCGCCGGCGGGCCACGCCCGTTGCTGCCGATCGGGCCACTGCTGCACGAGCACGAGCGCGGGCGAAAGTTCGCATGAGGCTGATCTTCGAGCGCAAGCCGGTGAAGTTTGCCGCCGCCCGGTTGGCCAGCACGCTGGCGCCCGGTCGCGGTGCCGTCGTTGGGCCGTTGAAGCTCGAATCGAACGAGCCGCTGCCGTTGCCAGGCCCCGACTGGGTGCGGGTCACTCCGCGACTCTCCGGCATCTGCGGGTCCGATTTGGCCATGATCGACGGAACAGCATCGGCCTATTTCGATCCGCTGGTCAGCTACCCGTTCGTCCCCGGCCACGAAATCGTCGCCACAACCGAGCGCGGGCGACGGGTCGTGGTAGTGCCGGTGTTGTCGTGCGTGACGCGGAGCATCAGCCCGCTGTGTGAGCAATGCGCGATCGGTCGCGTCAACCTGTGTGAACGCGTAGCTTTCGGCCATCTCCAGGCCGGCCTGCAGAGCGGGTTCTGCACCGACACCGGCGGTGGCTGGAGCACGTGGATGGTCGCCCACACCAGCCAGCTGGTCGACGTGCCCGATGACCTCACTGACGAGGCCGCGGTGATGATCGAGCCAACCGCCTGCGCAGCGCATGCCGCAGCCCGATATGAGGGTCACGAGACGGTGATCATCGGCGCCGGCACCGTTGGTTTACTGACCTTGGCGGCGATCACGGCGACGCGCGACAAGGACCGCAGCGGCCCCCTGATTGTCACCGCCCGCTACACCGAGCAACGCAGGTTGGCGACCGAACTCGGCGCTGACATCGCCTGCGAGCCCGACGAATTGCCCAGATGGGTCCGCTCGATGTCGAAGTCGATGGTCGTCGGTGACCAGCTCACATGCGGGTTCCGTCATGTCGTCGACTGCGTCGGCTCCTCCGATTCGCTGCAACAAGCGCTCCGCGTCGTCGCTCCAGGCGGCGACATTCACCTCGTCGGCATGCCCGGCAACGTGTCGCTTGAACTGACCTCGTTGTGGAACCGCGAAGTCGCCGTCCGGGGCTGCTATGCCTACACCCGCAACGACTTCATGACGGCGATCGATGTCGTCCGCCGCTTCGACCTCGGCCGGTTGTTGTCGGCCACGTATCCGCTCACCGACTACAAGGACGCGATTGCTCACGCTGCCTCGGCCGGCCGTCGTGGCGCCGTGAAAGTCGCCTTCGACATGAGAGAAAGCTGAACCGATGCCTCGCCCTGGATTCGTCCTCGAAGTGGATCGCTCCACTCCCCCGATCATGTTCTGGCGCGGCGAAAACTTCAGCTTGGAGAAGCTACCCGCCGGTCGCAGCCGGGTGATCTACCCGCCAGAGCCGCTGGCCCCGATCGCCGACATCGACGGGGCGATCCGCGATGCGTTGCTGAACCCGCATGATCAGGATCCGCTGCCGGCGCTGTTGTTCGCTGGCATGAAGCTGACGATCGCTTTCGACGACGTCAGCCTCCCGTTGCCGAAGATGCGCACGCCCGACAACCGCCAGCGGATTATCGAGGCGGTGCTCGACCTCGCCGCTGATGCCGGTGTCGACGACGTGCACATCATCGCTGCCCTCGGCCTGCATCGTCGCATGCACGACTACGAGCTTCGTCATGCGCTCGGCGATCGGATCTACGACGCTTTCCAGCCGCGTGGAACCCTGTATCAGCATGACGCAGAAGATCTCGACAATCTCGCGGTTATCGGCTCCACGCCCGAGGGTGAGGTGTTGGAGATCAGCAAGCGCGCCGCCGACAGCGACCTGATCGTGTACGTAAATATCAACTCGGTGGCGATGGATGGCGGGTGGAAGAGCATCACCACCGGCCTGGCCAGTTACTTCAGCCTCACGTTCCACCACAACCCGCAGACATTGCAGAACACGCGCAGTCTGATGGATCGCCACAACAGTGAGCTGCACAAAAGCGTGTGGCGGCTCGGCAAGGTGATGCGCGAGCATGGGCCGAAGGTGTTCCAAATCGAATCGACCCTGAACACCGACATGTTCCCGTCGCCATTCGACTTCCTCTCCAAGCGCGAGTGGGAGTGGAAGGCCAAGGATCGGGCCACCTTCTTGGCCACGACCAAGTCACTCAGCCGCACACCGAACCGCCTTGCTCGTAAGATCTTCCATTCCATCGAAGGCCCGCACCAGATGACCAGCGTTCAAGCCGGCGATACCGAGGCGGTGCACCAAGTCACACTCGACTGGGTGCACAAGCAGCAGTTGGTCGACGTGCACGGCCAAACCGACATCCTCACCCTCGGCATCCCTTTCATCGGCCCATACAACCCCGACGGGATCATGAACCCTGTGTTGGTGATGTGCACTGGCCTCGGATACCTGTTCAACATGTACCGCAACAAGCCGTTGGTGCGCGAGGGTGGCGTGATCATCATGACCCACCCCACCTACCGCGAGTTCCACCCGGTGCACCACCCGAGCTACGTCGATTTCTTCGAGCAGGTCCTCGCCGACACGACCGACCCGGTGACGATGTCGCAGAAGTGGGAGAAGCAGTACGCCGAGGACGAGTGGTATCGCCACCTGTACCGCACGGGCAACGCCTATCACGGCGTGCACCCGTTCTACGCCTGGTACTGGGGGGCGCACGGGTTGCAGCACGCAGGCAAGGTGATCATCGTCGGTGGCGATCCACCGACGGTGCGCCGCCTCGGCTTCACACCGGCATCGACAATGGACGACGCCTTCGAGATCGCCAGCGATGTCGTCGGTCGTGCGCCGACGATCAGCCACCTTCACGTACCCGCTCTCTTGGTGGCCGACGTCAGTTGAGCAGGCGCACCGTACCGCAGTCGTTGATCGGTTTGCGCCGGGCCGCGCGCCTCGGCGACCTGGCCGGCGAAACGCTGCAGCGCGCCCTCAAACCGGCCCGTAACGTCGGCTTCCCGTATCGCAAGCCGAGTGTGCCCAAAGGTGTCGTCGTTCCGCCCGACCCGTCGAAGCTTGGCGCCAACTTCGAGACCTCGTGGGCTCGCAGGAGCCCTGCGCAAGCAGCGCGCAAGATCATCACCAGTGGTCCGCTGAAGATGCTGGTGCTCGGCTTGGCGCGCCCCGAGATCTACGGCGCCGACCGACTCGAAGACCTTCGCCTGGGCGACGACCCCCCGCCGTTGATCTTCGCCCCCACGCATCACAGCCACCTCGACACCCCATTGTCGATCATCGCCATTCCTCAGCCATGGCGATCGAAGCTTGCTGTCGCTGCGGCCGCCGACTACTTCTTCAACGCCAGGTGGAAGGGCATCATCGCCGCGTTGTCGCTGAACGCCATCCCCATCGATCGCGAGGTCACCGGCCGCAAGACCAGCGACCAGCTCAAACACCTGATCGAAGACGGCTGGAGCCTGGTGATCTACCCAGAGGGTGGCCGTTCGCCCGACGGCTGGGGGCAGGAGTTCAAAGGCGGCGCGGCGTACCTGTCGTCGCGGACTGGGGCTTCCGTTGTACCTATGTTCATCGACGGCTCCGGGGCGATCTACGGCAAGGGAATGAAACGACCAAAGCCCGGTAAGACCAAGGTTGTGTTCGGTTCGCCGATGCCGCCGGTCGAGGGCGAGTCGACCCGCCGTTTCAACGCCCGCATCGAAGCCGCCGTGACGACGCTCGGCGATGAGGCGCTGACCGATTTCTGGACGTCACGCCAGCGCCGCGCCGCGGGAACCAACCCGAAGCTGACCGGCCCCGCCTACAACGGCTGGCGACGGCAGTGGGCACTTGCCGAGCATCGCAAGTTGGGCAAGGCAGGGATGCGCCGCCGCCAGAAGCGACGCTGGCCCGACCTCGGCTGACCCGGTTCACAGGGACCGCATCGCTTCGGCCACCTCGGCCGAAGCGCCGCCGAGTTCTGTGAGCCCGTCGATGACTCCGGCAATGTCGGCTGCCGGTCTGTTCTGGCTGAGCTTGCGCTTGGCCTGGACCCTGGTGATACGGACCTCGACGCCGACGATGGCGTTCAGCACCGCCTCGATGTAGTCGGGCGGTGCATCGCTGGGCGACCACGGTGTCGGCAATTGCGACTCGTGCCGTTCGGTCAGCCGGGTGACGAGCGCACGTTTCCAGTCGGCGTCATCGTGCACGACGAAATCGCCTCGAACGTGCACCGTCTCGTAGTTCCACGTCGGCACGACCTTGCCGTGTTCTCGCTTCGACGGGTACCAATTCGGTGAGACGTATGCATTCGCGCCGGTGAAGATGGCCAGCGCCTCGACCTCTGTTGTGGTCTCTGCCCACTGCCGATTGGCACGCGCCACATGACCGACAAGCGAACCCAAGCCATCGTCCGGCTCGTACAGGAACGGAATTGGTGTCGCCACCAAGCCGTCGCCGGTCATCGTGACGAGCTGCGCCATGGGATGCTCCGCGAGAAAGCGGGCAACGACCTCCGGACGAACTTCTACGAATGCCGCAGGGGTGTACATCTCAACTCCTAGAGCAGGTCAGCGAGAGCTGCTTCGAGCTTGCCGACACGTTCCTCCAATTGGGCGACCCGGTCGGCCATGCTGCCAGCAACGGCGGAGGGCATGACGGCGGTGGACGCGGCAACGTGTTCCACCTCGTCGGCGATCAGCTGCTGCCAGCGTTGCTCCTTCTGGCCGGTTTGGCGATCCAACAGCCGGACGAGCGCTCTCTCGGCGAGTTCGTGCAGACAACGATCGACCTCCACCGCCGACTCGAACGGATGCAGTCGATCGGTTCGCGAACGCAGCTCAGCTCCTGTTTGCGGACCGCGGACGAGGAGCACGGCAACAATCGCCGCGGCAGGAGCATCGAGTTCGAACTTCTCGTCGGCGACCTGGCGGTAGCGGGTCACACTGCGACCGTGCGACGGGTGGACGATACGTACCATTCCCTGTGTCTTCATCGACGTGATCGCCGCGTCGACTTCGTGGTCGTCGAGGGCCATGATCGGCTCGCGCGACGACGATTGATTGCAGGCCAGCACGAGCGCGTTCATCGACAGCGGATATTGATCGGGAACGGTGCGTTCCTTTTCCATCAAACAGCCGAGCACTCGGCCCTCGATCACGGTGAGCATGAGGTGGAACCTAGTTCGGTTGGTTTGACTAGCAGTCAGCCTTGGGCGGCGTCTTGATCTTCAGACCTGGGAAGAAGCTGCTGTACCCGGCGGTGTTGACGTTGGCGGCATCGAGCGCCTCGACGGTGGTGTCGAGCTTCTTGGCGACCTTCAACCGGCTGGTGTCTTCGGCCAGAATGGTGTACTCGCCCGGGGCACAGTTGGACTGACCGCCGGCGATCGTGGTGGTCGTTTCGTTCGGCGGGGTGGTCTCGCCACTATCCGTCCCGCTGGTGTCTGTGGTGGTCGCCGTCCCCGGCTCGGTCCATCCCGGCGGGATCTTGATCGCGGTGCCTATGGCTGGGTACTCCGGAACCTGATTGCCGACCAGCGTCCATCCGTTGATGGCCAGCAAGTCCTCGAACTTGACCTTGAACTTCTTGAATATCGTCGACGGAAAATCACCGGCGGCGATTACGTAGCTGCCCTCTTCCGGGTGCACCAAGCCTGGATTGTCACCGACACCAGCAAGCGTCGTCGTTGTCAATGTGGTCGGTGTCTGAGTCACCGTTACATAGTTGGTCGAGGTGAGATCGAGGGTGGTCTGGTCGGATGCCGAGTCGCTTGCCCCGCCGCACGAAGCCAGCACCGCAGTGGACAGTGCCACCAGCAACACATTCGCTTTCATGCGTTCAGCCTACGCGATGGCGTTACGCAAGTGGTCGCGCCGTCGGTGCGATCGGCGCCGGGAGCTGGGTCTCGCCCATCAGCCATGCATCCACGCCGGCCGCGCACGAGCGGCCTTCGGCGATCGCCCAGACGATCAGGCTCTGCCCTCTGCCCATGTCGCCGGCGACGAATACGCCGGGGACTGTGCTCATGTACCGGCCGTCGCGGGCCACGTTGCTGCGCTCGTCGAACGACACCCCGAGCAGATCGAGCCAGCTGCCCTTGTCCGGTCCGAGGAAGCCCATCGCCAGGAACACGAAGTCGGCAGGCAGCTCGCGGTCCGTGCCCTCGACCTTCTGGAAACGACCGTCGGCCAGCTCGACCTCGTGCAACAGCAGCGCCCGTACCCGACCATTGCCGTCGTCGATGAACCGCTCGGTGTTGACGCTGAACAGGCGATCGCCGCCCTCTTCGTGCGCCGAGGAGACGCGGTAGACCAGGCTCCATTGCGGCCAGGGGTTGCTTCCGGCACGCAGGTCGGGCGGGCGGGGCAAGATCTCCAGTTGGGTCACGCTGGCTGCTCCCTGACGGTGCACCGTGCCGAGACAGTCGGCGCCAGTGTCGCCCCCGCCGATGATCACGACGTGCTTGCCGTGAACGTCGATCGGTGACACTGCGATGTCGCCCTCTTGCACCCTGTTCGAAAGCGGTAAGTACTCCATCGCCTGATGGATGCCGGCCAGTTCGCGACCGGGGATCGGCAGATCACGCGCCGCCGTGGCGCCGCACGCCAACACGATCGCGTCGTACGACGCCAGCAACACCTCGATGTCGATGCCGTCGCCGACGACAGCTTTGGTACGGAACTCCGTGCCCTCCGCTTCCATCTGGGCGATGCGTCGCTCGAGGTGGCGCTTCTCCATCTTGAACTCGGGAATGCCGTATCGCAGCAGGCCGCCGATGCGGTCGGCCCGCTCGAGCACGACGACTTCGTGGCCGGCTCGCGTCAACTGCTGCGCCGCGGCCAACCCAGCCGGACCTGAACCGATCACCACCACTCGCTTGCCCGTCTTGACACTCGGCAACTGCGGTTCGACCCAACCCTCGTCCCAGGCGCGGTCGATGATCTCGACCTCGACCTGCTTGATCGTCACCGGGTCGGCATTGATCCCGAGCACGCACGCTGCCTCGCATGGCGCCGGGCACAACCGGCCGGTGAATTCGGGGAAGTTGTTGGTGGCGTGCAACCGGTCGATGGCCTCGCGCCAGTGTTCGCGATAGACGAGGTCGTTCCAGTCGGGGATCAGGTTGCCGAGTGGACATCCGTTGTTGCAGAACGGAATACCGCAGTCCATGCACCGCCCGGCCTGAGTCTGCACCTTGTCGAAGGCGAAGTCGTTGTAGACCTCCTTCCAGTCACGCAGCCGCACCGGCACGTCGCGCCGCGACGGTGTCTCCCGTTGCCACTTCAAAAACCCGGTCGTCTCACCCACGCGCCGCCTCCATCACTCGATCCAAAGTCTGCTGCTCGTCGATGCCTTCGACCTCGGCCTGTTTCATCACGCCGAGCACGCGGGCATAGTCGATCGGCATCACCTTCTTGAAGTGGGCCACCTCGCGCTCCCACTCGTCGAGGATTCCAGCAGCCACGACCGAATCGGTGTGCGCGAGGTGGGCCTTCACCGTGTTGCGCACGAACTCGCGGTCGTCGTCGCCAAGTTGTTGCAATTGCACCATCTCGACATTTAGCTTGGCGCCGAAGACGTCGTGCGGGTCATAGACGTAGGCAATCCCGCCGCTCATGCCGGCGCCGAAGTTGCGCCCCGTAGGGCCGAGCACCACCACATGCCCGCCGGTCATGTACTCACAACCGTGATCGCCGACACCCTCGACCACAGCCGTGGCTCCGGAGTTGCGCACACAGAATCGTTCACCGACCGTGCCGCGTAGGAAGATCTCGCCACCCGTTGCGCCGTAGCCGATCACGTTGCCGGCAATTGTGTGCTCCTCGGCGACGAACTTGGCGCGGCGGTCGGGCCGCACCACGACCCGCCCGCCCGACAAGCCCTTGGCGACGTAGTCGTTGGCGTCGCCCTCGAGCTGCAGTGTGATACCTGAGGGCAAGAAGGCGCCGAAACTCTGGCCGGCAGAGCCGCGGAAACGGATGTCGATCGTGCCATCGGGCAGACCGGCCCCGCCGTAGCGTTTTGTCACGGCGTTGCCCAGCATGGTGCCGACCGTGCGGTTGACGTTGCGGATGGCAATGTCGAAATGAACCGGCTCGCCCCGCTCGATCGCCGGCTCGCAGGCCACGAGCAGCTGCTGGTCGAGTGCCTCACGCAGGCCGTGGTCTTGACCGACGGACTGGTACATCGTCTGTCGATACGGGTTGCTAGGGGTCGCCAGGATCGGGCTGATGTCGAGGCCCTTGGCCTTCCAGTGGGTTATCGCCGCCCTGGTGTCGAGTGCTTCGACGTGGCCGATCATCTCCTGCACGGTGCGGAACCCGAGGGCAGCCATGTGCTCGCGGACCTCCTCGGCGATGTACTGCATGAAGTTGACGACGAATTCGGGTTTGCCGCTGAATTTGGCGCGCAGCTCGGGGTTCTGGGTGGCCACACCGACCGGGCAGGTGTCGAGATGGCAGACGCGCATCATTACGCACCCGCTGACCACCAATGGAGCGGTGGCGAAGCCGAACTCCTCGGCACCGAGCAGCGCGGCGATCACCACGTCGCGCCCGGTCTTCAGCTGTCCGTCGGCCTGCACGACGATGCGGTCTCGCAGGCCGTTGAGCAGCAGTGTCTGCTGGGTCTCGGCCAGACCGAGTTCCCACGGCGCTCCGGCGTGCTTCAGTGAGGTCAGCGGGCTGGCGCCGGTGCCGCCGTCGTGGCCGCTGATCAACACGACATCGGCCTTGGCCTTGCTGACCCCTGCGGCCACGGTGCCGACACCGACCTCGGCGACCAACTTGACGTTCACACGGGCTGCCGGGTTGGAGTTCTTGAGGTCGTGGATGAGCTGCTTGAGGTCTTCGATCGAATAGATGTCGTGGTGTGGCGGCGGGCTGATCAAGCCGACACCGGGTGTCGAGTGCCGGGTGGCGGCGATCCACGGGTACACCTTGTGACCGGGCAGCTGGCCACCCTCACCGGGCTTGGCTCCCTGGGCCATCTTGATCTGCAGGTCGCTGGCGTTGACGAGGTATTCGCTGGTGACCCCGAAGCGACCGCTGGCCACCTGCTTGATGGCGCTGCGTCGCGCAGGGTCGTAGAGCCGGTCGCTGTCTTCGCCACCCTCGCCGGTGTTGCTCTTGGCGCCGATCGAGTTCATGGCGATGGCCAGTGTTTCGTGGGCCTCGGCGGAGATCGAGCCGTAGCTCATCGCCCCGGTCGAAAAGCGCTTGACGATCTCGGCGACCGGCTCGACCTCGTCGATGTCGACCGGCTGACGATCGCCGAGCTTGAGGTCGAACAGACCCCGTAAGGTCGCCAACTTCTTGGCCTGATCGTCGACCAGCGCTGTGTATTGCTTGAAAATGTCGTAGCGGCCGGCACGTGTGGCGTGCTGGAGCTTGAAGACGGTCTCCGGGTTGAACAGGTGCACCTCGCCCTCGCGGCGCCACTGGTACTCGCCGCCGAGTTCCAACTTGCGGTGCGCCCGCTCAGCGGGCCGTGGCGGATGAGCGACCTTGTGGCGGGCGGCAACCTCGGCGGCAACCTCGTCGAGACCGATGCCGCCGAGGCGGCTGACCGTGCCCGTGAAGTACTCGTCGACCAGCTCGTGACCGAGGCCGATTGCTTCAAAGATCTGCGCCCCCGTGTAGCTGGCGACAGTGCTGACACCCATCTTGCTCATCACCTTCAGCACGCCCTTGCCGGCGGCCTTGATGTAGCTCTTCACCGCCTTGTGCGGGTCGACTGCGCCGAGGCCGTGAAAGTCCTCACGAACCATGTCCTCGATCGATTCGAAGGCCAGGTACGGGTTGATCGCCCCGGCGCCATAGCCGATCAGCAGGGCCATGTGATGCACCTCGCGGGCGTCGCCACACTCGACGATCAAGCCGACCTTGGTGCGCTGCTTCTCGCGGATCAGGTGGTGATGAACCGCGGCGGTCAACAGCAACGATGGGATCGGGGCGTACACGTCGTCGCTGTTGCGATCGCTGAGTACGACGATGCGGGCTCCATCGGTGATCGCCCTGCCGATTTCGGTGCGGATTGCATCGAGGGCGCGCTTCAACGCCAGGCCCCCACCGGCCACCCGGTAGAGACCAGTGATCACGACGGCCGACAACTCGGGGTAGGTGTTGTCGTCGTTGATGTGGATGATCTTGGCGAGTTCGTCGTTGTCGATCACGGGGAACGGAAGGGTCAGCTGCCGGCAACTCTCCGGCCCGGGCTGCAGGAGGTTGGATTCCGGCCCGACCGACCCGCCAACCGAGGTGACCACCTCCTCGCGAATTGCGTCGAGCGGCGGGTTGGTGACCTGGGCAAACAGCTGCTGGAAGTAGTCGAACAGCAGCCGCGGTCGCTCGCTGAGCACGGCGATCGGGGTGTCGGTACCCATCGAGCCGATCGGCTCGGCGCCCGCCTTGGCCATCGGGGCGACGATGATCTTCAGCTCCTCGTGCGTGTAACCGAACACCTGCTGGCGGCGCAGCACGCTCTGGTGGCTGAACACGACGTGCTCGCGCTCGGGCAACTCGTCGAGCTCGACAACGCCGTCTTCCAGCCATTGGGCGTACGGCTCGGCCTCGGCCAACGTGCGCTTGATCTCGTCGTCCTCGACGATCCGCCCCTGGGCGGTGTCGATCAGGAACATCCGCCCCGGCTGCAGGCGCCCTTTGCGGACAATCTTGGCCGGGTCGATGTCGAGCACACCGACCTCACTGGCCATCACCACCAGGTTGTCGTCGGTCACCCAGTAGCGACTGGGACGCAAACCATTGCGGTCGAGCACCGCGCCGATCACCGTGCCGTCGGTGAACGCCACACTGGCCGGTCCGTCCCACGGCTCCATCAGCGACGAATGGAAGCGGTAGAAGGCGCGCTTGGCGGCGTCCATCGTGTCGTGGTTCTCCCACGCCTCGGGGATCATCATCAGCACGGCGTGCGGGAGACTGCGGCCGCCCAGGTGCAGCAACTCGAGTACCTCGTCGAACGTGGCCGAATCGCTGCCGCCGGGAGTGCAGATCGGGTATGCCCTCTCCAGGCCGGGAAGCAGATCGCTGGCCAGCATCGACTCGCGGGTTCGCATCCAGTTGCGGTTGCCCTGCACGGTGTTGATCTCGCCGTTGTGGGCAATGTATCGGTAGGGGTGGGCCAGGGGCCACGAAGGGAAGGTGTTGGTGCTGAACCGGCTGTGAACCAGCACCAGGGCGCTCTCGATCCGTTCGTCAGCCAGATCCTGGAAGAACACCGCGATTTGCGGAGTGGTGAGCATCCCTTTGTAGATCAGGGTACGGCTGCTGAGTGACGGGAAGTAGGTCTGCTGCTCGGCCGGCAACTCGTGCTCGATGCGCTTGCGGGCGATGAACACCTTTCGATCGAGGTCGATCCCGGTCGTGCCGGCGGGGTCGGAGATGAACAGTTGCTTGCAGATCGGCATGACAACCCTGGCACTGGCGCCGAGGCATTCCGGGTTGACCGGCACGACACGCCATCCGAGCACGGTGAGACCCTCGTCACCGACGATCGCCTCAATCGCCTCCTGCGCCTTCTCGGCATCGGTCGAGTCGAGCGGCAAGAAGCCCAAGCCGACGGCATACGCACCGGCCGCCGGCAGTTCGAACCCGACCACATCCCGTAGGAAGCGGTGAGGTACCTGGATCAAGATGCCGGCGCCGTCGCCGGTGTCGGCCTCGGCGCCGGTGGCACCACGGTGCTCAAGATTGCACAGTGCGCCAAGGCCCATGGCCACGATAGACCGGCTGACTTCGCCATTGATGCTGGCAACGAACGACACACCGCAGGCGTCGTGTTCGAATCGAGGGTCGTAGAGACCCTGGGCGGGGGGACCCGTCTGAGTTTGGTTGCGCATCTGTTTGGCTCCACGGAGTCGGTATACGGCTAGGTGGCGCAAGGGACGACGCTGGCCCGAACGGTTGCGCACATGCTAGGCGATAGCCGGTCGTTCCGCCACACCATCGCGGCTGCGGACCAGGTACTGGGCGTACCATGCTGGCATGTCGATGCCACCGCCGCCGCCGCCGGGATGGGGCAACGAGCCGCAACGTCGATGGGGGAGCGCTCCCCCGCCGCCTGGGTTCATCGCCCCCGCCCAGTTCGGTCAGACGCGCGAGCACCCGCAGGGCACGACGATCCTGGTTCTTGGCATCCTCAGCCTGGTCGTATGCGGATTCCTCGGCCCATTCGCGTGGAGCATGGGCAACAAAGCGTTGCGCGAGATCGACGCCAGCGGTGAGATGTGGAGCAACCGCGGCAACGTGACCGCAGGCCGTATCTGCGGGATCATCAGCACCTGCCTGCTCGCCGCCGGCGTCGTGCTGTTCATCCTTTTTATCGCCGTCGCCTCGACCTCGCGGACCTGACGCCTTGGCAAGCCGCCGATCGCCCGTTACCCTGTGCAGCCGGAAGCGGGTGGAGTCCCAACCGAAGGAGACTCCTATGTGCGAACACTGCATCGCCGAAGATGCCTTGCCGCGCCGTCAATTCCTCCGTCTTGCGGCAGCGGGCGCAGTTACGATGGCAGCGGGCGCTGCGTTCGATCCCCCGATTGCCGAAGCCAAGACCAAGTCGACGCCGCCTTCGAGCGCCAAGATCGAACGAATCCGACCGCCGGCAATCGTGAGCCGGGCGGAATGGGGCGCAGACGAATCGATCCGTGACACTCACCTGGTCGGGTGGGCGCCGTTCCGCAAGATCGTCGTACATCACACGGCGAGTCCGAACGGCGTGAAGGATCCCGCCGCAACGGTGCGCTTCGGATACGAGTTGCACGTCGTCACCCGTGGGTTCACCGATATCGGCTACCACTTCTTGATCAGCCCCGATGGACAGATCTTCGAAGGTCGGCGGGCCCGCAAGTACGGCAAAGGCGAGCTGCACACGGGTGAGGATGGTGCCGGCAACGCAATCATCGGCGGGCACACCAAGGGCCGCAATGCCGGGTCGTGTGGGATCGCCCTGATCGGCAACTTCATGAAGTCGTCGCCGTCGGTTCCGGCCATCGAGAGCCTGATTCATCTTGCCGCGTGGGAGGCACAGCGCCACAAGATCGATCCGCTGGGGAGCGATGAATACGTCGCTGTCGATTCGACAGCGCTGGTGTTCCCCAACATCGTCGCCCACCGAGGCATTCGGGCCACGTTGTGCCCCGGCAACAAGATGGCGGCGTCGATGCCGTGGCTGCGCAAGCAGGTCGCCGAACGCATCGGCAGCTTCCCCGCCCGTAAGGCCGACATGCGCATGCTGGCCTGGGTGCTGGAGTAACACGCGTGGAGCGACGCGTCGTCGAGCTCTAATCGCCGAGCTCGCCCTTGCGGTAATGCAAGCGGCATAACAACTCGTACCGCACCACGTCGCCGAACAGCGGCTGCGCACCGGACATGCCTGTATCGCCGACGACGACCGTGTCGCCCTCGTAGACCAACTCGCCGTTGACTACGCGCCCATTGTGTGTGGCCCGCGCGCCACACCAGCAGCGTGCCTCGACCTGCATCGGGACGCGCTCGTCGGCGATCTCCAACATCCGCTTGGTGCCGTCGAACAACTCGCCGCGAAAATCGGTGATCAGACCGAAAGCGAACACGTCGACACCAAGGTCGTCGACTGCTCGGCCGAGCTGGTCGCACTGCTGCACGGTGTAGAACTGCACCTCGTCGCAGACCAGGTAGTGGATCGGCCAGTGGTCGACGGCCAGCTTGTAGAGGTCGAGATCTGCGACGACTTCGATGGCCTCGGCGGCTACACCGAGGCGGCTGGTGACCTGCGCCCCTTCGCGATCGAGCTTGGTGAGCAGCAACCCATAGAGCTGACGGCTGGCCAGGTTGTGGTGGATCTGCAAGGCCATGGTGCTCTTGCCGGAGCCCATTGTCCCGAAATTGAAGCGCAAGGTGGCCATCGCGACTGCGACGTTAGTGTTAATGCGCTCCGCCGAGCATCCCCTGCACCCGCTCGATGGTGTCGGCCTGATGCGCCGCCTTGTCGGGGCGGTAGCGGCGCAGGCGTGCAAAGCGCAGCGCAACACCACCAGGATATCTGGTCGATCGCTGCACGCCATCGACGGCGATCTCGACGACGAGATCCGGGCGGACGTGCACAGTGTGACCCTCGGTGGCGATCGATCGCCGCTGCAATTCGTCGGTCTGCCAGCGGAGCAAGTCGTCGGTCATTCCCTTGAACGTCTTGCCGACCATCACGAAGCCATCGGCACCGCGAGCGCCGAGATGCAGGTTGCTGAGCCAGCCGGTGCGGCGGCCGTGCCCCCACTCGGCGGCGAGCACGACGAGGTCGAGGGTGTGCACCGGTTTGACCTTGCGCCATCCGGTGCCCCGACGACCGGCCTCGTACGCCGACTCGATCGACTTGACCATCACGCCCTCGTGGCCGGTGGCAACGGCGTGTGCGGCGAAGGCCTCGGCCTCTTGGGCATCGGCGGTGACGATCGACGGCAGAGTGGCCGCAGCGGGCAGGAGCGTCGCCAAAACCGAACGGCGGCTGCGCAGCGGATGGTCGATCAGCGAGGATTCATCGACGTGCAGCACGTCGAAGAAGAAGGCGCTGGTCGTTGCCAGCCCGCTCATCGTCTCTTGGAAGATGCGCGGCTGGCCGTCGTCGCCAATGCCAAGCGCCTCGCCGTCGAGCACGACGGATCTCACCGGAAGCTGCCTCATCATGTCAACTACACCCGGTAACCCTGCGGTGATGTCGTTGAGCCCACGGCTGAACAGACGCACCGCGTCCCCGCGTTTGTGGGCCTGCACACGGATGCCGTCGAGCTTCCACTCGACGCTGGCCTCGCCGATCTCGGCGATGGCGTCAGTGACGGTGGCGGATGTACCGGCCAACATTGGCTGCACGGCCGTGAACGGAGTGAGGCCGACATCGAGCGACTGGCCGGTGAGGGCAAGGTGGGCAGCCTTGCCAAGGTCCCCGAGCAGCATCGCCGCCCTCCGCACCGCGGCGATCGGTTGGCTGCCGGCTTTGGCGACGGCGTCGGCCACCACGCCCTCGTTGGCGCCCTGACGCAGTTCACCGGTCAGCACCCGGTACAGGTGTTGTTGCTCGGCCTCCGTGGCGGCCGACCACAGTTCGCCCATGATCCGCACCCGTTCGCCGTGCGAACCACTGCCCTCGCTCGCCGCCACCCGAGTGAGCGCGTGATCGACGTCGTGGATCGTCAGTGACGATTCCGATGCCGGATTGACCTGCAGATTCGACATCGTTGCCCAGCCGACACCGATCCGGCCCTGGCGCGGCTCGCCGATCAACAACCCGATCGCGGCCTCGATCTCGTCGGGCCGGGCGGCTCGCAGCAACTCGGCCAGTGCTGCGACCTTGTCCGAACGCTTCGAGGTCGCCGCCACCCGCTGCGACGCCGCAACCAGGTCGCCGTACAGCACCACTACGCCGTCACTGGCCGAAGCTGAAGATCTGACGGGATTTGAGGAGGTCGACGAACGAATCCTCGTAGGCCTCGCCGGGCATTTCTCGCACCATTTCGTCGAGAGCGCGTGCATCGTCGCCGACGAGGATGCGCCACTCGTTGGCACGCACACCATCGAGGATCACCGCGGCCGCTTCGGCGGCGCTCATCGGCGCGTTGTCACGGAACATCTCGCCGCGCAATTGCATACCGAGGCGTACGTCGTCGTCGCTCGCTCCCCCGAGATCGATCCCGGCGCGCTCCAACCGCGTCCGCAGCTGGGCAATCTGTTCGGCCGTCAATTCCTTCGGCTCGCGCCCGAGCACCTTGCCGGAATTGATCACGATCGAGGTGCCGATGTGACCGGGCATCACTACCGAGGCCCGCAGGTGCGGGGCATTGAGCCGGAAGTCGGTGATCAACGCTTCGCTGAAGCCCTTCACCGCGAACTTGGCCGCGCTGTAGGCAGTGTGCGGGAGGCCCAGCCCGAGTGAGGCCCAGAAGCCGTTGACGCTGCTCGTGTTGACGACGTGCCCTTCACTGCTGGCCAGCAGCATGGGCATGAAAGCCCGGGTGCACAGGTACACACCTCCCCAGCAGATATTGAACGTCGTCTCCCAGTCGGCACGCTCGTCGAGCACGAAGCTGCCCCCGCCGCCGATACCTGCGTTGTTGAACAACAGGTTGATGTGGTCGGTCTCGTGCTCGGTCGCCACCGATGCAGCGAACGCGCACACCTGCGATTCGTCAGCCACATCGGCTACGAAGGTGGTTATTCGGGTACCGGCCGGAGCACCAGCCAAGCACAACGTCTTGCACTCGGCCATGCTGTCGGGCGACACGTCGCAAATCGCAACATGGCAACCCTGCGCACTCAGCTGACGAGCCAACTCACGACCCATCCCTGTTCCGCCGCCGGTGACGACGGCGATGCGTCCCTCGAACTGTTCCACCCCTCAAGATTGCCAGGTCGGCGAACTGAGATGCCATGAAAAGCGGCTGCTGTATGGGATTTCGGCACTAAACCTGAAGGATCCTCGTGCCGATGGTCAGGTATGGCGTCTCGCCTTTGGCACGTGTATCTCACCCTTGGCATCGCCTTGACGGTCGTGTACTACCTGTTACCGAGCGAGACTGCCGACCTCGTGGTCTGGCCGATCATCGGCTGGTCGTCGGTGATCGCCGTCGTAGTCGGTGTCGCTGTCAACCGTCCCGACCAACGGCTGGCCTGGTACCTGCTTGCTGCCGGCGTGGCCATGCAGGTCATCGGCGACAATCTCTACAGCATTCGAACCTTCGTTCAGGACTCCGAGGTGGAACTTGCGTCGTACATCGACCTTCCCTACCTGGCAATGTATCCGCTGGTCATCAGCGGCATAGTGCTGCTCATCCGCCGTCGAACTTCGGGCCGCGATCGATCCAGCGTCATCGATGCCACCATCATCACGGCCAGCCTCGGACTGTTGTCGTGGGTGCTGATAATCGTTCCGAACGTAACCAACGCCGATCTCGGCGCGCTAGAAAAGCTGATCTCGATCGCCTACCCGATCGGCGACATCGCGCTGCTGGCCACCGCGGCGCGGTTGGCGGTTGGCGGTGGCCGGCGGACGATCGCTTTCTGGTTGTTGACGGCAAGCGTGATTCCCATGGTGGGCGCCGACGCGCTGTACGGCTACCTCAGCTTCTCTGGAATCTACCCGGAGCACAGCTTCATCGAAGCCGGGTGGATCGCTTTCTACGTCGGCTGGGGTGCGGCGGCCCTGCATCCCTCGATGCGAGCATTGTCAGCAGCCACCCCGAACTCGGCGCGGATCAGCACCGGTCGGTTGGTCGTTCTAGGGGGTGCGGTGCTGGTGCCCCCAGCGATGCTCTTCACCGAAGACGCTCTCGGCGAGGTGTCAAATGCGACCGCAATCTCCATCGTCGGTACGGTTCTGCTGGTCCTCGTGCTGATCAGAATCGCCCGAGTTGCACGCGATGCTGCCGACCAGAAGAGCGAGGCGCGTTTCCGAGCCCTGATCGACAAGGCGTCCGACGCTGTCGTGGTGATCGATGGAAAGGGACGGATCCGGTATCACACCCCTTCGACAGAGCGCATGCTCGGGCGGTGCACATCGGACCTGGAAGGCGTGAAGTTCAGCGAACTGCTCGGACAGGCCGACGGACTTCGTGTGCTCGCGATGTTGTCGAGCGACGCCGTATCAGCGACCCTCGAATGGCGAGTTCAGCACGCTGACGGCCGATGGTATGACCTCGAGGTGATCGCCGACGATATGCGCGGGAAGACCGATCTCGACGGGATCGTGTTCACGATGCGCGACATCACCGAGCGCAAGCGGCTCGATCTGGAGCTGCGCCGCCAGACTCTCCAGGATTCGCTGACCGGCCTGCCGAACCGGACGCTGTTCATCGATCGCGTCGAGCAAGCGCTCAAGCGCGCCGAGCGGCGAGACGGCTCGGTGGTTGTGATGGTCCTCGATCTCGACGAATTCAAAATTGTCAACGAAAGTCTCGGCCATGCCGCCGGCAACGCCTTGCTCGTGGCCGTGGCCGCACGGCTCAAGGCTGCGGCGCGGGCCGGCGACACCGTCGCCCGCTTGGGTGGTGACGAATTCGGGTTCTTACTGGAGAACGGCGATGTCGACGGAGGATCCGAGCTCGCCGCTATCAGAATCCAGTCCGCGCTACACGCACCATTCCTGGTCAGGGGCAAAGAGGTGCCGGTCAATGCCTGCATCGGGATAGCGGTCGGGTCGCCATGGTCCCACACTCCCGACGACGTGCTCCGCGACGCCGCCCTGGCGATGTCGTTTGCCAAGGGAAAGGGCAAGAACCGATTCGAGCTGTTCCTCCCGGCGATGTACGAGGACGCGACCCGTCGACTCGAGATCGCAGCCGACTTGCTAGGCGGCATAGCACGGGGTGAGTTCTTCCTCCATTATCAACCGATCGTCGACGTACGCAACGGACACATCTCTGGCGGCGAGGCGCTCGTGCGCTGGCAACACCCGCGCTTCGGACTTCTTGCGCCGAACGATTTCGTCCCGGTGGCGGAGATGACGGGGTTGATCGGTCCACTCGATCGTTGGGTGCTCAACGAGGCGTGCCGGCAAACCAGCGCGTGGAAGAGTGCCGATGTTGCCGACGACTCGTTTTACGTGAGCGTCAACCTCTCGGCCCAGCACCTCCAAGACTCGAACGTCGCCGACGACATCAGCAAGGTGCTCGAAGCCTCTGGCCTCGCCCCCGAAATGCTGGTGCTCGAGGTCACCGAAACAGCGCTCATCAAGGATCTCGATTCTGCTCTCGCGTCACTTGCCATCGTCAAGCAACTCGGAGTGAAGGTGGCAGTCGACGACTTCGGCACCGGTTACTCGTCGCTGACCCACCTCATCAAGTTCCCCGTCCACTTCATCAAGGTCGACAAGTCGTTCATCGATCTCGTCAACAGCCCCGACGGTGAAATGATGGTGCGCGCCGTCGTGGACCTGGCCCACGGCCTTGGCCTCAAAGCAATCGCCGAAGGCGTAGAGCATCCCGAACAAGCCCGGGCGCTCGAAGACCTCGGTTGCTACCTCGCCCAGGGCTTCCTCTTCGCAAAGCCGCTCCCGCCTGACGAGATGGCCGTACTGCTGGCGAGCCAGCACGTCGGCAGTGAAGCCCCGTGGGGCCAGCCTTCCGGCTTGATGCTGCAGCCCGGCTGAACCGGAATCCTGAAAGCTATTCGGCGAACTCATGTTCTAGGGCCGTCCTGCCGATGATGAGGCTGGTGGATACGATACATAGGCACCGGACCGAGTCGGAAGGTCCAGGACCGCAGCGCTCAGGCGCGGCCACGTGCCGGACCCACTCGAGCGCTGCACTGGTGCGACAAGCCGACACGTCTTATGACCGGGTCGCGCCTGATGTGCCAATCGCCGCATGGGCATCGCAGATCGGACGGCCGAGCGCGGAGCCCTCTCGCTCAAGTCACCTCGCCCACATCGGTGGGATAACCGCGATCGCGGCCTTGGTTGGCTACCTCTTCTGGCGGGTGACGTACACCATGCCCGATGGCGACTGGAATCGATCCGTGGCCTGGTTCCTAGTGACCTTCGAGGCTTTGCCACTGGCGGGGCTGGTGTTGAAAACGATCACGTTGTGGAACATCGACAGCCTGTCTCCCGAACCGCTGGTGTCGCTGCCCGAGGGGCTGCGGGTGGTGCTACTGATCCCGACATACAACGAGCCGCTGGAAGTCATCGCTCCGACAATTGCTGCCGGGTGTGCCCTGGAGCCGGTACACGAGACGTGGGTGTTGGACGACGGTGATCGGCCGTGGGTGGCCGAGATGTGTGCGGCGTATGGCGCTCGGTATGTGTGCAGACCAGTGCATCATCACGCCAAGGCCGGCAACATGAACCACGCCCTCGACCTCATGGAAATCGAGGAACGTGCTGGTATCGGTGGGGCAGACATCATTGCCGTGCTCGACTGCGATCACGTACCGCTCCCGACCTTCCTGTCGGCCACGCTCGGATGGTTCGAGGACGAAGACGTGGCGCTCGTTCAGGGTCCGCAAGCGTTCTATAACGCCGGCGCGTTCGACGACGACGGGTTCACTGGTGAGCAGGGTCTGTTCTTCAACGTGTTGATGCCGGCTCGACATTATGCCGGTGCAGGGCCGTTCTGGTGTGGCTCCACATCGCTGTTGAGGGTCAAGGCGTTGCGCGAAATCGGTGGCGTCGCGACCGACACGATCACCGAAGACATGCACACGACGCTGAAGCTGATCCGCGCTGGTTGGCGCACCGTTTACCATCACCAGACACTCGCGGTCGGTCTCGCTCCGGCGACGCCGGACCAGTATTTGCTGCAGCGTCGCCGATGGGGTATGGGTGCGATGCAGATCCTCGTTCATGAACGGTTGTGGGCAGCAAAGCGATGGATGTCGTGGCGCAACTTCCACGAGTATCTCAATGGCACGCTGTGGTGGTTGGAGGGGATCGCGACCTTGATCGCGTTTGCGGTTCCGATCGCCGTGATGGTCAGCGGTGCGGAGACCTCGACCGCCAGCCCGCTCGCGTTTGCGGGTGCGTTCATCGCCATGTTCGCCGCCAGGTTGTGGGGCGCCAAGCGGCTGATGCGCAATCACATCCATTGGCCCACGGCGTTCGCGTTGCGGATCTTTCGTGTACCTGTCGGCATGGCATGTCTGTGGTGGCTGCTGTCGCGCAAAACGCTGGAGTTCGAAGTGACTCCCAAAGGCGCTGCCGACGAACGGCGCCGCGGTCGCGCGCCACGGATCCTGTTGCTGCTGACGCTGTTGGTCGCAGCGGTACTCGTCTACGCGTCGGCCGGCATCTTCGGTTGGGTCCCTTGGCGCACAGGAAACGGCTCGACGATGGCATCCGGCGTCTGGCTCGCTCTCGCAGGATTCGTTCTGTTCTGCGGCGCACGCCGTATCCGATCGGCCAACTATGCGACGTCGAGACGAAATGCATATCGAGTGACGCTGCGCACGCCGATCGAGATCGACGGCGAACTCGGCGAACTCGTCGACATCTCAGTCGGGGGCGCAGCAGTGCGCTTTCCTATCGGCACGCTGCCGTCGTCGGGTTTGGTGGAGTTCCGGCTACCCGGTGCGGAGCAGATCAAGATGGAGATGGTCAGGATCCGCAACCTGAACTCGGACCACGACCTCGCCTCCCTGCGGGCCGTCGGCGGCGACTGGTCGGCGTACCGGGCGATGTCGCTGTGGATGTTCCACACCCCGACAGGCGTAGTTTCTCGGTTACCAGCAGGTGTGCCCGTGATCGCAACGCTGTCGCAAGTGTGAGTGGCGAGCGCTTCAGTGTTGAAGGCAACGTGCCGATGAGTAGTTGCGGGGACCACTGGCCTAGGGCGGCATAGCCCGACGACCACGCAGAATCGAGGCGGTGGCGTGATGATGATGGCAGACGAGAAGTACTACAAGGGCATCGCCGAGATGCTCGATGCGCTGCCGGAACGAGTGATTCGATACCGCCTGGCCGACCTGACCGTTATCTATTGCAACGCAGCCTGGGCTGCGGGGCACACCCTCGTACCGACCGATGTGATCGGCCACAAGCTCGACGAATTCCTGTCAAAAGGCGAGAGGGCCGGCCTCAGGTCACAGCTCGCCCGCCTCGGTCCCGACAACCCGGTCGTCCCCGATGACGTCGCTCGCGCCGCTCCCAACGCGCCGGGCCAATGGGTTGAATGGGTCGATCAGTACCTACCCGGCGCCGACGGAGCCGAGGTGCTCGCAGTGGGTCGGGATGTCACCGGACGTCACATAGCCGAGTTGAACCTTGCTGACAGCGAGGCCCGATTCCGCGATCTCGCCGAAAAGTCTGCCGACGTCGTGTGGCGCTTCGTCACCCACCCTTATCCCCATTTCGACTACATCAGCCCGTCGGTTGAGAACGTCCTCGGCTACACGCCGTCATTCTTCCTCGACGACCCCGCAAGGTTCCTCGACATCCTCGATGACGAAGGCAGGCGGCTTATCGCCCGCGCCCTCGATGGAGAAACAATGCCCCAGCGCTGTGACTTCCACTATCGCCACGCGGACGGTTCGAACGTGATCGCCGAGATGCAAGCAACCGCCATCCGCGGCGGCATGCAGGGCGTGAGTCGCGATGTCACCGAGTTACGCCACCTGCAGGCGGACCTGGCGGACCTCGCCCTTCACGACCCGCTCACCGGATTGGCCAACCGCCGCCTCCTCGAGGAACTGCTCGCGGCAGGCCTGGCACGCACCAAGCGCAGCGACCAGCCCTTAGCGGTGGCATTCCTCGACCTCGACGGCCTCAAGGTCGTGAACGACAACTACGGCCACGATGCCGGAAACATTGTGCTGTGCGAGACCGCCCGCCGCCTGCTTTCGACGGTGCGCGGCGCCGACGTCGTTGCGCGGATCGGCGGCGACGAGTTCGTCATCGTCTATGAGCCGGGCGACCCGAACTCGACCAAGCTCGTCGAGCGCATCGACCGCGCCCTGTCGGCACCCATCTTCATCACACCCACACTCGCTGTGTACTGCCCAGCAAGTATCGGCTACGCGGACACACGCACCGCCAGTCGCGACCCTGAAGCCCTCCTCGCGGCAGCCGATTCTGCCATGTACACCGTGAAGCGGAGTCGTAACCGCACGCTGCAAACGGTGAGCTAGCTCAGCTGCAGCCGCTGGTCGAGCCGCAGCTCGGGCAGGCGTGGCAGGACCCGGCACGGATCATCTGCACACCGCATTGCATGCAGATCGGTGCATCGCTGTGACGCACTGCCGGCTTGGGCGTGATGCCGGATGGACGAACCATCCCACCAGGGTTGGTGATGTCGTTGTTGGGTGCCGCCGGTGCGATACCGAGATCGAGTTGGGCCGTCAGTTCGCCTGCCGACGGCACGCTTTTCGGATCGGCGGCGATCTCGCTACCGGTACGCGTCTCGATCGCGCTCTCCTCGACGCCGGGCAGCGTGGGTTGCAGGCGCTCGTCGATCGAGTAGATACCCAACTCGGCGCGCTCGTCGTAGGTCAGGTACTCGAGGGCGAAGCGACGGAAGAGGTAGTCCATGATCGACGAGGCGAAACGAATGTCGGGATCGTCGGTCATGCCGGCCGGCTCGAAGCGCATGTTGGTGAACGCCTCGACGAAGGCGCGCATCGGCACTCCGTATTGCAGGCCGTAGCTGATGCTCTTGGCGAAGGCGTCCATGATGCCGCTGAGCGTGGAGCCCTGCTTCGAGACGGTGAGGAAGATCTCACCGGGGCGGCCGTCGGCGTACTCGCCAACGTTTGCGTAGCCCTTGCAGTCGGCGACCCGGAACTCGAACGTGCGAGCCCTGCGGGTGCGCGGCAGTTTCTGGCGGATCGGCTGGTGGACGACGCGCTCGACGATGTGGGTCGCGGCCATCGAGGTCGGCGTGTCGACGCCCTCGCCGTCTTTGCGCCCCGTCGACAGCGGCTGGCCCACCTTGCAATTGTCGCGGTAGACCGCCACAGCCTTCAAGCCGAGTTCCCACGACAGATGGTGCAGGGCCTCGATGTCTTCGATCGACGCTTCCTCGGGCATGTTGACGGTCTTCGAGATCGCACCCGACAGGAACGGCTGAGTGGCGCCCATCATCCGCACGTGACCCTCGTAATGGATCGTGTTGTCGCCCATCGAGCAGGCAAACACCGGCACATGCGTGGCGGCGAGATGCGGCGCCCCGAGGATGGTCTTTTCACGGTCGATGTAGGCAACGACGTCGTCGATTTGAGCGCTCGAATAGCCGAGCTTGCGCAGCGCCCGTGGCACCGTCTGGTTGACGATCTGCATGTTGCCGCCGCCGACCAGTTTCTTGAACTTGACCAGACCTAGATCGGGCTCGATGCCTGTGGTGTCGCAGTCCATCATCAAGCCGATGGTGCCGGTCGGTGCCAGCACCGACGCCTGGCTGTTGCGCACGCCGTACTCCTCACCGGCGCGAACGGCCACCGCCCACGCCTGCTGGCTGGCAGCCATGACCTCGGTGGGAACGGCGTCGGCACCTTCGATCTGATAGCTGGCGTCGCGGTGCATCCGAAGCACGTTGAGCATGTAGCGCTCGTTGTCGGCGAAACCGGCGAACGGGCCCATGCGACTCGCTGTTCGGGCACTGGTGACATAGGCGTGGCCGGTCATCAACGAGGTGAGCGTCGCTGCCCAGGCACGCCCCTCGACCGAGTCGTAG
>JANNHY010000187.1:0-2294 GCA_031404635.1 Ilumatobacteraceae bacterium | reverse complement strand
CGCCGAGCGTGCTTACAGCACCGTGAGGGACCGGAGAACCGGCGGGTCGTCAACTGTGATGTGGCGACGATTGAGCTCGGCGACGATCGCAGGGTCGTCGGCACCGCACACTTGCATGGGACCATCGTCGACAGTTCGTTGGTGACGCCGTATCCGACTGCTTCGTCAGCGGTCAGGTCGGCGATGATCACCGCACGGTCCGCCGCCGAGCCCCAAGATAACCAGCACCGCTCGATTGAGTCGTACCTTGTCGTCGTCACCCAGTCGTCCGATCTGCTCCTTGAGTCTCGATCGCGGCACGGTCGTGATCTTGTCGATCATCAGGCTGCTCGGATCACGTAATCCTTTGGACTGGTCGGGCCCAATCGACAGGCGAATCAACGGCGCTTCGGTCGGGTCGGTGGTCAGCGCACAGATCGTGACCGAGTCCGTGCCGTCGAAACGGTCATCGTGGACGATCACTACCGGGCTGGTCGCGGACTCGGCCGGCGACAGGAGATAGCAGGCCGCAGACCACCTCATCACGACCGACCGGAAGTGGCCCACCGCGAAGGCCCTCAGATACAAGGGCACTATCACACAGCTCTGAACGACTCGCTCAGTCCTCGCCGCCGTCATGTCGTGACAACACCCGCTTGCCTCGGCGATTCACCGCCGACCGCGTCGACCGAGCCCACGCTGCCCTGGCTGCGCTACTCGGCCTCAACGGGCTGCGAGCTGGCGAAGCATGCGACACCCACCGAACGCCGGCCGATCTCGTCGGTGTCTGAACGATTTGGGCGCCAGAATTCTCCACGACCTCTGGGGGCGCGATGAACCGATCTTGGCGCCCAGATCGCTGGAACCGGTGGCTGAGGCGGTCTCGGACGTTGGCCATATCGCTCCATGGAATCTTTGGGTGCGCATGGTGAAGTTCGAGCGAGATCAACTTGGCGGCTTTCCCAAAGATCTCGAGGCAACGTTCCACGGCACGCCGCAGGGCGGTGTCGTCGTCGAAGACGGTTCTTTCGCGTTTCACGATCTCAGCAATCTCGTCGGCCACCATGAGCATGTCGGCGAGCCGTTGCGCGTCGGAACGGCTCACAGTAAGACGGCGTCGCGGCGGATTTCGTCGTCGCGTCGAGCAGCGCTCACGGCAACGGCCAGGGAGGTCAGCAATGATCACCACCAGCTCGCCGACGAGCGCGGCGCAGCAGACGGGCGGTACTACGTGGCGACCTCGTCTTCACACGCCCTGCGAAGATCTGACAGCGGTGCGTTGATCGTGCTCCTGATGACCTCGCTTCGCACCTTGAAATAGATGTGCGCAAGTAGATCTCGAAGTTTGGCGATATCGGACCACGGGATGTCCGGGTGACGCTCGACCAGTTCCGTCGGCAGTGTCTTGACCGCCTCGCCGACGATGAGCAGGTCGTACAAAATGGCGTCGAAGGCGATGCCAGTCGATCCTGTTCGGAACGGCTCACAAAGCAATCGCCTGTGCGTGGACCGAGGTTGCGACGTCGTCGCCGAGCATGTCGGCTGGCGCCACATCGACCTTGTAGCCGAGCAACGCCGAGAGTTGTTGGCCAAGGTGCAGGATCGGCAACAGTCCTGCGCTGCTGTCGAAGTCGACGAGTAGATCAATGTCGCTGTGCTCTGTGGCGTCACCTCGGGCGACCGACCCGAACAATCGCACGTTGCTCGCGCCGACCTCTCTGGCGAGACGAAGCACCTCTTTGCGGTGACGGCGCAGACACACGGCTTGATCCCCCGACAGGTTCGCCGGAACCGCGGAGGTACTGGAAAGCTGCAACGTCGTGCCGGCGGCCCGCAGGATCCTCTCGAGCGTCGCCACTGCAGGCGAAACCGTGTTGCTCTCGTAGCGGGCGATCGCTGCTTGCGAGGTTCCTGCACGCGCAGCTAGCCGTGCCTGTGTGAGGCCAGCCGCCGCTCGGGCGGTAGAGACCAGGGCGCCGACGTCTGCCATGCGATCTACTATACCGCTACCAGCATATAAGCAAAAACCAGGAGCCGACTTGGCAGCATTCTGGGCCGCAAGGACGCGGACGCGGTCGCCTGCGGCTCCGTCCTGCGTGAGGTTCCTGGTCGGCGCCAACTTGTCGGTTCATCCGGCGAGGGTTTTGGGTGGGCCGTGGCACATGGTGGTGCCGTCGGGGAGGTTGATGGTGAGGTTGCGGTGGCGGTCGAGTGAGAGTTGCCATCGGCCTTCGTTGCTTCGTTTTCTGGGACAACCGCTGGACATGGGGACTGTCCTGGTGGCCAGCATCTGTCTGGGGATTTCGATCGACGAC
>JANNHY010000186.1:0-15102 GCA_031404635.1 Ilumatobacteraceae bacterium | reverse complement strand
GATCTATCGACGCCGCGACCAGATCCTGGAAGGCGCCGATCTGAAGACGGCGGCGATGGAATACCTCGCCGAGGCGGTCAACTCACTGATCGAAACGCACTGTGCCAGCGTCGCCACCGACGAGTGGGATCTCGACGGCCTGGTCCTCGAACTGAAGACGTTCTGGCCGAATGACATCACTGCCGGCCAACTCGACAAGTGTCACGAGACCGACGAGATGTACGACGTGGTGATGGCCGACGCCTCGGCGTACTACGAAAAGCGCGAAGCCGAGCTGACGTCGCCGGTCATGCGCGACGTCGAGCGCCAGGTCATGTTGCGGATCATCGACCAGCGCTGGCGTGAACATCTCGAAGAGATGGACTACCTGCAGGAGGGCATCAACCTCCGCGCCGTCGGGCAGAAGGATCCACTCGTCGAATGGCAGCGCGAGGGCTTCGAGATGTTCGGCAGCCTGATGAAGGGTGTCGCCCAGGACTTCGTCAAGTACGTCATGCATGTCCAGGTAATCCGCAACAACGAGCCGGCGCCGACCGTGCAGAACGTGCAACAGAGTTCCAGCGACAACGTTCAGCCCGGTGGCTTCACGGCTGCGGCGCAGTCGGCTGCCGCGTCCGGCGACCTCGATCCGGAGGTTGCGGCTCAGGTTGCAGCGGCGCCGGTCAAGCAGCAGACAATCGTCAAAGACGAGTGGTCGAAGACGCCCCGCAATGCGCCGTGTCCCTGCGGGAGCGGTAAGAAGTTCAAGATGTGTCACGGCGCGGGCGCTTGATTCACGCCACATGCGTGATTATTCCGACGATCTGAAAGAGCTGCAGCGCCGACTCGGTGAGGCTCAGGGCTATCTCAAGGTCGACTCCAACAGGGCGAGACTTGTCGAACTCGAACACGAGGTGGCTCGCCCAGATCTGTGGGATGACCAGGAGCAGGCCAAGAAGATCAACACCGAGTACGCCAACGTCAAGACCGACATCGACCAGTTCGATCTCCTCTCCCGTGAACTCGAAGACGCCGAGGTGTTGCACGAGTTGGCGCGTGAGGTCGACGACGAGTCGCAAGAACCCGAACTCGATGCCGCTGTCGCCTCGATCACCCGCCGGCTCGACAGGCTCGACCTGCGCAGTCTGTTCACCGGCGAGCATGACGAGGCCGATTGCATCGTCCAGATCAACGCCAAAGACGGCGGTGTCGACGCCCAGGACTGGGCGGAGATCCTGCTGCGGATGTATGGCCGCTGGGCCGAACGCCGCGGCTTCGGCTTTGAGGTCGATGGCATCAGCGAGGGCGCCGAGGCGGGCATCATGTCGGCCGAATTCACCCTCACCGGTCGCTACGTCTACGGACTGATGACGGCGGAACGGGGTACGCACCGTCTCGTGCGCATCAGCCCGTTCGACAACCAGGGTCGCCGGCAGACCAGTTTCGCAGCCGTTCAGGTGTGGCCGGTGATGGATGCCCTCGATCTCGAGGTCAACGACGCAGACATCCGCATGGAGGTGTTCCGGGCCAGTGGTGCCGGTGGCCAGCACGTCAACAAGACTTCATCGGCGGTGCGGTTGATCCACGAGCCGACCGGGTTGATCGCCTCTTCGCAGGAGGAACGCAGCCAGTTGCAGAACCGCGAGAAGGCGATGAACCGGCTGCGCACGATGATTGCCACCAGGATCGAAGAAGAGCGCGAGGCCGAGCTCGACAGCATCGCCGGTCAGCAAGCGCAGGTGGGCTGGGGCAGCCAGATCCGCTCGTACGTCGTGCAGCCGTACCAGATGGTGAAAGACCTGCGTACCGACGTCGAAACGAGCAACGTGACGGCCGTCCTCGACGGCGACATCGATGAGTTCATGGAGGGCTACCTCCGGTGGCGACGGCGGGAGGCACAGTGAGCGCGTTAGTGTTTCCCGAGTTCCGGGCGGGGTGGCGGTTGCCACAGTTCGTGGAGAAACGCCAATGATCCGACTCGAGAATGTCACCAAGAGCTACTCGATCGAAGTCGTCGCGCTCCGCGATGCCAGCTTCGACGTCGCCAAGGCCGAGTTTGTCTTCCTGGTCGGTCCATCGGGCTCGGGAAAGAGCACGGTGCTGCGGATGATGAACCGCCAGGAGCGGCCGGAGAAGGGCTCGGTGTGGGTGGCCGGGCGAAACATCAACGAGATGTCCGACAGCAAGGTGCCGCACCTGCGCCGCAACATCGGCAACATCTTTCAGGATTACAAACTGCTGCCAAACCGCACGGTGCACGAGAACGTGGCCTTCGCCCTCGAGGTGATCGGGCGCCCCAAGCACGTGATCCGCCAACAGGTTCCCGCTGTGCTCGATCTCGTCGGTCTGTCGGGCAAACAGGAACGATTCCCGCATCAGCTCAGTGGCGGCGAGCAGCAGCGCGTGTCGATTGCGCGGGCCTTTGTCAACCGTCCGCTGATCCTGCTCGCCGACGAACCGACCGGCAACCTCGACCCGGCTACCGGTGAAGGGATCATGCGCCTGCTCGATCGGATCAACAAGACCGGCACCACCGTCGTCATGGCCACCCACGACCAGCGGATCGTCAACATGATGCGCAAACGCGTCATCCAACTCGATCGTGGCATCATCGTCCGCGATCAAGCCAGGGGTGTGTACGAGTGATCTCACGTATTCGCTACACGCTGCGGGAGATGTGGGCCAGCCTCACCCGCAACCTCACGCTCACCGTTGCGGCGGTGATCACCTCGATGGTGTCGCTTTTCCTGTTCGGGATCACGCTTCTGATTCAGCAGGCGTTCGACAATCAGCTCAGTCAGTGGACCGGTGGCGTCAAGATGATCGTCTACGTCACCAACGGCGCCGAACCCGATGCCATCGCCAGGATCCAAGAGGCGCTGGAGAGCCGCCCGGAAATCATCAGCAACGTCGAGTACTGCTCGATCGAGTGCTCGCTCGGGCAGGCGCAGACGCTGTTCGCCGCCGATCCTGAGTCGCTGAAGTTCCTGTCCGAGGAGAACATCCCGTCGTACTTCAGCGTCGAGCCCGTCGACAAGGACAGCATCGAACAGTTGCTGAGCATCCGCCAATCGTTCGTAGAACAGCCGGGCGTTCTGCGAGCCGACTTCCCATCCGATCAGATCACGGTGTTGGGCAAGCTCAAGTCGTTCTTCGGAGTGCGAACGTACGTCATGTCGGGGGTGCTGTTGTTCGCCTCGATCCTGCTGATCTGGAACACGATCCGCACGGCGATGTTCGCCCGTCGCCGCGAAATCGAGGTGATGAAGTTGGTCGGCGCCACCAACTGGTTCATCCGTCTGCCATTCATGCTCGAGGGACTGCTGCAAGGACTTGCCGGTGCCGCACTAGGCAGCGTGTTGTTGCTGCTGGGGAATGCCGACTGGACGTCGGGTGTCCGAAAGTTTCCCACCAACGCAGGGCTCGGCGGTTTTGTCGTCACCGACGGCTATCCGATCAGGGTGGTGATCTTCATGGTGCTGCTCGGCGCCTTCGTCGGTGCCGTCGGTTCCGCCACCGCGGCCAGCCGCTTCTTGGATGTGTAGTGCGCTGTAAGTTCGGCGGATGGAGTACACGCAGATCCTCTACGAGGTCGACGATCGTGTTGCGACGATCACGCTGAACCGTCCGGAGCAGCTCAACGCATTCACCACCAAGATGATGCGCGAGATGCTGGATGCCTTCGATCGTGCCGACGCCGACGACGAGGTGCGTGCCGTGATCGTGACCGGCGCCGGGCGAGGGTTTTGTGCAGGGGCGGATCTCTCGGGCGGCGGAGCGACGTTCTCCAAAGGCGGCAGCGACGAACAGACCGCCTCCGGCGTGCCCCGAGACGGTGGAGGCATGGTGTCGCTGCGGATCTTCGAGTGCACCAAGCCGGTGATCGCGGCTATCAACGGGCCGGCAGTTGGGGTGGGCATCACGATGACCCTGCCGATGGATGTTCGCTTGGTCAGCACCAAGGCGTCGATCGGGTTCGTCTTCGCCCGTCGCGGCATCGTGCCGGAGGCCTGCTCGTCATGGTTCCTGCCCCGCTTGGTCGGTATCAGCCAGGCTGTGGAGTGGTGCTACTCGGGACGAGTCTTCGCGGCCGATGAGGCGTTGGCCGGCGGCCTGGTGAGGAGCATCCACGAGCCACACGACCTGCTACCGGCGGCCCGATCGATCGCCCGTGAGATCGCCGACAACTCGGCGCCGGTCAGCGTCGCCCTGACGCGACGGATGCTGTGGTCGATGCTCACCGCGGATCATCCGATGCAGGCGCACCGGGTCGACTCGCGGGCGATCCTCGCCCGAGGGCGCAGCGCCGATGCTCGCGAGGGGGTCGAAAGCTTCCTGGCCAAGCGTCAACCCGTATTTCCCGACCGGGTCAGCGACGGGTTGCCGGATGTGTTCTCGGAGCCGTTGACACGAAAATTCTGGTAAAGCCACGACCTCCGATGCCGATGTGACATGTGCGACGGTATTCGGACGGCACAAACCCGACTCGTACCGGTTGTAACGGGCAACTCTGACAAGGACGGGACAGAAATGAACGCAACAGCTATCCGGCTTCGCGCCGGCGACGTGATCGAACTCGAAATCGACGGCGACACCGCCTCGGCGATGGTTCTGCTGGCCAACAGCGAGACCGTGATCCTCGACTTCTGCGACGGCAGCATGCCGTGCGTGGCGCGCCCAGAAGACCTCACCAACGTGCGGGTCTTCGACGGCCTCACCGTCTGATCACCGGTAACATCGGCGGTCGATGACCGACCAGGCCAACCTGTACGACGCTGTCGGCGGCATGCCGTTCTTCGAACGACTGGTCGACACGTTCTACGAAGGGGTGGCGAGCGACGACGTCTTGTTGTCGCTCTACCCCGAGGCGCCGGATCTGCGCGGCGCTCGCCACCGCCTGACTCTGTTCCTCGCTCAGTATTGGGGCGGACCGACGACGTACGACGACGAACGCGGGCATCCACGTCTGCGAATGCGGCACATGCGCTTCACTATTGGCCCGGTTCAACGTGATCGGTGGCTTGCCCACATGGGAGCCGCGGTGGCGCGGTGTGCCCCATCGACCGAGATCGCCGAGCGGCTGATGGCCTACTTCGTGCCGACGGCCGAGAATCTGCGCAACGACACCGGGCTGCCAATCTCTTCGCCCGCTCAACGGAGAAGTTGAGGTCGGGCCAGCGCGTAGCAGGCCACGGCGCTCGCTGCCGCGGCGTTGAGGGAATCGATCCCGCCGGCCATCGGAATCCGCACTCGGTGTGTGGTCGCGTCCAGCGCCGCGGTCGACAGTCCGCAGCGCTCGGAACCGATCACGACGGCCATCCTCTCGGAGATCGGAATCGTGGCGATGTCGTCAGCCTCGACCGACGGCGTGAGGGCACACACGGCGAATCCACTGTCGGCAAGGAGTCGTAGGGCGTCGGGTAACTGTGTGCAGCGAGCAGCCGGGAAGCCGATGGCGTGCCCCATCGAGACCCGTAGTGATCGGCGTGACAGCGGGTCGGCGCTGGTCGAGTCGAAGATCATCCCGTCCCACCCGAGCGCCACCGCGTTGCGGACGATCGATCCGACGTTGATCGGGTTGTCGACCGCTTCGATAACGATCAGGCGTGTCGCCTGCTGTACGAGCCGCTGCGGCGTGGGGCGCGGAGGTCGGGCGAACAGGGCAACGATTCCCTGGGGCATGCCGAGTTGGGTGACCATGGCCCGCACTCGGTCGCCGCCGGCGTAGATCGGCACTTCGTCTGGGAATCGACACGTCACCAGTGGAGGTTTGGCGTCGTCGACCAGGGCGATAACGGGCCTGCACCCAGCGTCGAGGGCCCGCTCGACAACGAGGTCGCCTTCGGCCATGAACAACCCGTCGCCCTCGTCGCTGCGCCTCTGCCGCCGACTGGCCAGACCTCGCTCGTTGCGCCGGAAGCAGGCCAGCCTCGGGTCGTCGGCGTCGTCGATCGGAATCACGTCAGTAGTGCCCCAAGAATCACGTCAGTAGTGCCACGGGAAGGCGCTCCAGTCAGGTTCGCGCTTGTCGACGAACGACGCGCGGCCCTCTTCGGCCTCATCGCTCGCGTATGCCAGGCGCGTGGCCTCGCCGGCGAAGACCTGCTGACCGACGAGTCCGTCGTCGATCAGGTTGAACGAGAACTTCAGCATCCGCTGCGCGGTCGGGCTCTTACCGTTGATCTCCCCGGCCCATTGCAGTGCGGTGGATTCCAACTCGGCGTGAGGCACGACGGCATTGACCATGCCCATCCGAAACGCGTCGGCGGCCGAGTATTCGCGTCCGAGGAAGAAGATCTCGCGGGCGAACTTCTGACCGACCTGGCGGGCCAGGTAGGCACTACCGAATCCGCCGTCGAAGCTGGCCACGTCGGCATCGGTCTGCTTGAACTTGGCGTGCTCGGCGCTGGCCAAGGTGAGGTCACAGACGACGTGCAGGCTGTGGCCACCGCCGGCTGCCCAGCCGGGTACGACGCAGATCACGATCTTGGGCATGAACCGGATCAGCCGTTGCACTTCGAGGATATGCAGCCTTCCGGCTCGGCCAGGTTCGATCGAGTCGCGCTCCTCACTCTCAGCGTATTTGTATCCATCGCGGCCGCGTATCCGCTGGTCGCCCCCGCTGCAGAACGCCCAGCCACCGTCTTTGGGCGAGGGACCGTTGCCGGTCAACAGTACACAGCCGACGTCGGTCGCCATTCGGGCATGATCGAGGGCGGTGTACAGCTGGTCGACGGTATGTGGCCGGAAGGCGTTACGAACCTCCGCTCGGTTGAAGGCGATCCGCACCGTGCCCTGATCGACAGCGCGGTGGTACGTGATGTCGTCGAAGGCGAAGCCCGGCACCTCGCTCCACGCTGCCGGATCGAACAAATCGGAGACCATGGACCCCATTGTGCTGTATGGCGCACTGCTACGTTCAGCCCGTGAGCGGCTTGCAGATCTTCGGCGTGCCCGGCCTCCCCGAGATCGTCGAGGGAACCGATCTGGCGGCGACGATCGCCGATGCCGCGAGGGCCGCGGCTACGGCTCTCGCCGATGGCGACATCGTCGTGGTCACGTCGAAGATCGTCTCCAAGGCCGAGGGTCGCACGGTCGAACTCGCCGACGTCGAACCATCACAATTCGCGCTCGTTTGGTCGGCCAAATGGGACAAGGATCCGCGGATGACCGAGGTCGTGCTGCGCGAGGCGAACAGTGTGATCCGCCAGGCCGGTCCGATCCTGATCACCGAGACGCACCACGGCTTCGTGTGTGCCAACAGCGGCGTCGATCAATCCTCGAGTGGTGCTCGCGGGCGGTTGGTGGTGTTGCCCACCGATCCCGATGCCTCGGCTCGGCGGATACGCGCCGCGCTTGCGCAGCGCGGCATCGACGTGGCCGTCATAATCTCCGACACGTTCGGGCGAGCGTGGCGTGAGGGCCAGACCGACATCGCCATCGGCATCGCCGGCATGCAGCCGATCCTCAGCTACATCGGCCAGCTCGACCCACACGGCCACGAGTTCAAGGTGCAGGCCGTGTGTCTGGCCGACGAACTTGCCGGGGCTGCGGAATTGGTCAAAGGCAATATCTCGCGGATGCCGGTCGGCGTGATCCGCGGCTACCCGTGGGAGCCCGACGACACGGCGACGATCGCCCCCGTGTTACGCGAGCAGAGCCGTGATCTGTTCAGATAGGCCGATGACCGAACAGATCTCCGTCGAACGAACAATCCGTAGCGACTCCAGCCGGCTGTACGACTTGGTCAGCGACCTGCCCCGGATGGGGGAGTGGTCGCCGGAGAACACTGGCGGGCGGTGGGTCAAGGGCGCGACAGGACCGGTCGTCGGGGCCCACTTCAAAGGTTCGAACCGATCCGGCTGGCACCGATGGAGCACCGATGTGGTCGTAACCGTCGCCCAGCCCGGTGAGCAGTTCAGCTTCGACGTGACGGCCGGGCCGTTCAAGATCGCCAATTGGGACTACCGCTTCGAGCAGGAACCTGACGAGACGTCGGGGGTCGAGACTGTGGTCTTCGAGACCTGGACCGACCATCGTCTGCCATTGATCGGCACGCTTAGCAGCCTGCTGATCGGTGTACGCGATCGTCCCGGCCGGAACCGGCAGAACATGGATGCGACTCTGGCCAAGCTCGCCGCCGCGGTCGAGGCTTGATCGACACTCCTAGCTCGAGAACTGCCGTACAACTTCGACGCCGGCGGCCGGGAAATTGATGTTCAACCCGTCGAGCCCGTCATCGAGGTTGCGACGATAGTTGGCCTGCGTCTCCAGTGAGCGGTCGTTCAGCCACACCCAGATCACGTATCCGGCAGCGTGCGAATCGGCGATCAGTTGTGGTGTGACCACCGGGGTGTCTTGGAAGGTGGGCGGCAGCTGCAGGATTCGCAGGCCCGCGGGCAGCGGGGTGCGGCTGAGCACCCACGCTGCACTGGCACCCAGCCCGGGAGTGACCTCCACCTCCGGTGCGACGGCGTGAAAGGCATCGACGATCGCATCATCGAACGAGGTCACCACGGCGGCATCGGTGCGGCCGAACTCCCTGAGTTCGTCGGCCAGCGTCTGGGCGGCGGCGCGGGCCGGGTCGCCGGCGCCCTTGATCTCGATGTTCAGCGGCACGTCCGGGTAGCGGCCGACGATGTCGCTGAATCGGGGGATGACGAAATCCTCGGCGACGAACCCAGCCGGTGGTTCGACGGCGCCGGTGCGCATGCCCCGAAGTATGTAAGCCGACTCGGGTTGGCCCGTGCAGGTGCACGATGGCGTGAACCAGTAGGCATTGTCGAGCCGGGCCAGGTCGGCATAGGTCATGTCGGATACGTTGCCGTTGCCGTTGGTGGTGCGTTCCACCGTGTCGTCATGGTGGACCACCAGCACGCCGTCCTTGCTGAGTTGCACGTCGAAGTCGAGCATGTCGACGCCTGCCTTCATACTCTCGCCATAGGCGTAGGGCGTCGAGTGTGGAAACTGATCCTCGCCACCGGCATGAGCGAGCACGATCGGTCGGCCCAGTGCAAGGAGCCCGGCGATAGTGGTTGCCCGAGGCAGAACAGAGGTCGTGGTCGCCGCAATGTTGGTCGTCGACGCTGCTACTGCCGTGCTGGTGGTGGCGGCCGATGCGGCGGGGGTCGCCGGTGGATCGCTCGGAGCGACGCGAGCGACCGAAGTACTGCACGCGGCGATGACGAGGACAGGCGCGACCCGCCGCAGGCGGATCACCCGCAGATCCGTGAGTACTCGACGGCGATGTCGGCGGCCAACGATGCATTGCGCTTGACCAAGGAGATGTTGGCCGCCAAGCTCCGGCCACCGGTGCGCTCGGCGATCCTCGACAGCAGGAATGGGGTGACCGCCTGGCCGACGATTCCCCGCGCCGACAGTTCGTCGAGCGCTTCGGCGATCACGCCGTCGATCTCTCCCCCCTGAATCTCGTCGTCGGCCGGGATCGGGTTGGCGATGCAGATGCCACGAGGCAGGTGCAGATCCCGCCATGTCGCCACGAGCATCGCTGCAATCTGCGCCGCAGAGTCGAGGCGGTGCGGCGCCGGTAGGCCACTCGACCGACTATAGAACGCGGGGAACTCGTCGCTGCCGTTGACAACCACGGGTACCCCGACCGTTTCGAGATACTCGAGTGTGAGAGTGATGTCGAGGATCGACTTCACACCTGCGCACACCACCGCGACCGGGGTGGTCGCCAGCTCGGTGAGATCCGCGGAGACGTCGAGCGTCGTCGCTGCGCCGCGGTGCACGCCGCCGATGCCGCCGGTGGCAAAGACCCGGATTCCAGCGAGTGCCGACAGGTGCATGGTCGCCGCGACCGTTGTAGCACCGGTCGCCCTCGTCGCCACCAGCCACGGCAGATCGCGAGTAGTCGCCTTGTGCACGCCGGGCCGCGTGGCCAGCACCTTGATCTCGGCGAGGTCGAGGCCCACTCGACACACGCCGTCGATGACGGCGATCGTTGCCGGCGTCGCTCCGCGCTCGCGCACAAGCGATTCGACGGCGCATGCCATCTCGACGTTCTGCGGGTACGGCATGCCGTGACTGATGATCGTCGACTCCAGGGCGACGGCCGGTTGGCCGGCCTTCACGGCTCCCTGCACTTCGTCGCTGACCTGCACGACCATCGGACCTACGGTACCGTCGGATTGATCGTCGGCAGGCCACACTGTTCGGCGATGAGCGCGGTCGACGAACTGATCCGAGTGACCCGCGAGGGCGCGGTTGCCACCATCTGGCTCAATCGCCCGAGCAAACGGAACGCGATGTGCTATTCGATGTGGGTGAGCCTGGAGGAGGCGGCACTGCAACTCGGTGCCGATGCCGAGGTTCGAGTCGTGGTGCTGCGGGGCTGCGGCGAACACTTCTGCGCCGGCGCGGACATCACCGAGCTGAACGTTCACCGCGGCGACCAGCGTTCCTTCTCGGAAGTAAATCTGGCCGCTGAAGCATTGCTGGCGCGCCTACCTAAGCCGACGGTTGCGTTCATCTCCGGCGACTGCATCGGCGGGGGGTGTGCGCTCGCCATCGACTGCGATCTGCGAATCGCGACCCACAACGCTCGGTTCGGGATCACGCCGGCCAAGCTCGGCATCGTCTATCCGGCTGCTTCGCTGGAGCGGGCAACGCACCTGCTCGGTCCGGCGGTGACCAAGCGCATGCTGTTCACGGGAGAGTTGATCGCCGCTGAGGAAGCTCGACGCGTCGGCCTGGTGGACGAGGTCGTCGATGCCGATGAAGGCGACGAGCGGCTTGCTACGTTGACCGGCATGCTCGCCGGCCGCTCGTTGTTGACCCAGGCCGCGACCAAGTCGATGGTGGCAGCCGTCACGGCCCACGGTCAGGTTCCGCAGGCCGTGCAGAGCTACTGGCGCGAAGTGGCCGCCGGTGCACCCGACAGTGCTGAAGGAATCGCCGCGTTCGTCGAGAAGCGCTCCGCCCACTTCACCTGGTCCGGGCCTGATGCTGAGTAGGACAACGCGCCGCACCGAGCGCCCGCTGCCATGGCCGGCATTCGCCCTGGCCATGATCGCCATCGCCTTCTTCGCCCTTCCACTCGTCGGACTGATGAGTCGGGCGCCGTGGAGTGACGCCCTGTCGATCCTCGGACGAGCGTCCGTACTCGAGGCCTTGCGGTTGTCGGTTGTGTGCAGTCTGTTGGCGACGGCGTTGTCGGTGCTGCTCGGTCTGCCGCTGGCGTGGTTGCTGGCCCGTCGGCGGTTCGTCGGCCGCTCGCTCGTTCGTGCCTTGTGCACGTTGTCGATGGTGCTCCCACCAGTCGTCGGTGGAGTCGCCCTCCTGTTCGCGCTGGGCCGTCGCGGATTGGTCGGCCAGTGGCTGGATCGGTGGTTCGACCTGCGTTTGCCGTTCACGTCGACAGCGGTCGTCATTGCCCAGACCTTCGTCGCCATGCCGTTCTTCATCGTCACGGTCGAGGCGGCGATCCGCCAGGCCGATCCCGGCCACGACGACGCAGCGCGCACCCTTGGAGCGAGCAGCTGGTATTCGTTTCGGCGGGTCACGCTGCCGGCGATCCGGTCCGCGCTGGTCGCCGGAGCAGTGCTTTCGTGGGCTCGGGCGTTCGGTGAGTTCGGTGCCACGATCATGTTTGCCGGGAGCTTCCCTGGCAGGACCCAGACGTTGCCGCTGTCGGTGTACCTCACCCTCGACACCGATCAGCAGGAAGCAATCATGATCGCCCTGCTGATGGTCGCAGTGTCCTTCGCTGTTCTCGTCGCCCTGCGCGACAGGTGGTTGGGTGGGGGAGAGCAGACCACGTGACATTGCGCGCCCACATCGTGGTCGTCCGCGGGTCGCTGAGCCTCGACGTGTGGCTCAACGCCGCGGCGGGCGAGGTGGTCGCCTTGCTCGGTCCCAACGGTGCCGGGAAGACGACCATCTTGCGCTGTCTTGCCGGTCTGTTGGCGATTGATCGGGGTTCGATCGAGATCCTCGGCGAGGTCGTCGATGATCCCTCGGCGGGAGTCTTCGTGCCGACCGAGCGGCGGGCTTGCGGGGTGATGTTTCAGCAGTACCTGCTCTTTCCGCAGATGAACGTGCTCGAGAATGTCGCTTTCGGGATGCGCGCCCATGGCGTCGAAAGGTCGTCGGCACACGCTCAGGCGCGCCATTGGCTTGGTCGGGTCGGGATCGATGGTCTCGACCGATCACGCCCCGAGCAACTGTCTGGCGGTCAGGCGCAGCGGGTAGCCCTCGCTCGGGCCCTTGCTTCGGAGCCGAGATTGTTGCTGCTCGACGAACCACTGGCCGCACTCGACGCGACCAGCAAGGTCGATGTGCGCCGAGAGTTGCGCCGGCACCTGACCGAGTTCAAGGGCACGGCCGTGCTGGTGACGCACGATCCTGTCGACGCGTACACATTGGCTGACCGGGTCGTGATCGTCGAGCAGGGTCATGTCGTGCAGGATGGAACGTTTGTCGATATCGCCGCACATCCGCGGTCTGCGTACGTGGCCGACCTCGCCGGCGTCAACCTGCTCACCGGATCGATGATGGGCGGTGTCTTTGCAGTCGACGGGGGCGCGATGTTGGTTGTGGCAGCCGACGATGTCGACGGCGCGGCGATCGCAGTGATCCGCCCGCAGGCGGTGTCGCTGCATGTCACCAGGCCAGATGGCAGCCCGCGCAACACCTGGAGGGCAGCGGTGATCGATGTCGATCACCGCGGCGAACGGGTTCGAGTTCGTTTACAGGGACCGATCCAGTTGACGGCCGAGATTACCGCGGCCGCTGCCCAAGCGCTGGGGATCAAGGTCGGCCTCGAACTCTGGGCAGCGGTGAAGGCCACCGAGATCGCCGTCACGCTCAACTAGCGCCAAGCAGGTGGAAGCATCGCCAGTTCTGCCAAGATTTGGCTCGTGCCGACAGTCGAGTCATGGAGGGCAGCAGGGTGTCGAAGGTGATCGAGAACGTCGGTGTGGTTGGTTGCGGCCTGATGGGCTCGGGTATCGCCGAGGTGGCTGCCAGGGCCGGGCTTGAGGTGGTCGTCACCGAGAGTTCGCAGTCGACCGTCGAGGCCGGCATGGCCAGGGTCGCGACCTCGTTGAAGCGGGCGATGACTTCGGGCCGACTCACAGAGGCCGATCACGATGCCACGTGGCGGCGCATCGCGTTCGGTCACGAACTCGATGCGGTGGCCGACTGCGACCTCGTGGTCGAAGCGGTGGCTGAAGACGAGCCGATGAAGATCGAGTTGTTCGGTCGACTCGACGCGTTGTGCAAACCGGCAGCCGTGCTGGCATCGAACACGTCGAGCATCCCGATCATGAAGCTGGCCAGGGCAACCAAACGAGAAGCCCAAGTGATCGGCATCCACTTCTTCAACCCGGTGCCCGTGTTGCCGCTGGTCGAGCTGGTCACATCGCTGTTGACATCGCCACAGACGGCCACAGACATGGAGCACTTTGCCACCGACACACTGGGCAAGACCGTGATCCGCGCCCGTGACCGCGCCGGGTTCGTGGTCAACGCGCTATTGATCCCCTACATCCTCGCCGCGATCAGGATGCTCGAGTCCGGCTTCGCCACCGCCGACGACATCGACACCGGCATGGTCAAGGGATGTGCTCACCCGATGGGCCCGCTGCGGCTGGCAGATCTGATCGGCCTCGACACGGTCAGGCCGTTGCCGAATCGTTGTACGGCGAGTTCAAAGAGCAGCTGTACACGCCGCCCTCGTTGCTGCTGCGAATGGTCGAGGCGGGCCTACTCGGCCGCAAGGCGGGGCGCGGTTTCTATGAGTACTGACCGAGGCAGCCGCCTGCGATGGATCTATGCGTCGCAGGGCACGGAGCAGCTCAGCGAGCGCTACGACGTGTGGGCCGCCGACTACAACAGCGACCTCGATGATCTGCAATGGAGGGCGCCACAGGCCGGTGCCGGTCGGTGCGCCCATTTCGCCCGACCCGGAGCCGAGATCCTCGATGCCGGCTGTGGCACGGGTCTTGTCGGGGTCGCGCTCAACGAACTCGGCCACGCTCGCATCGTCGGCTTCGATTTGTCCACCGGGATGCTGGCACAGAGCGCGGCACGGGGGGTTTATGCCGAGCTGCACCAGGGTTCGCTGCTCGATCGCTTGCCGTTCGATGATGGTCGGTTCGGCTCGGTTGTGTCGGTCGGGGTGTTCACGACGGGCCACGTTGACGGCTCGGCGTTCGCCGAGTTGGCGCGGGTCACCGCGCCCGGCGGGCATGTGACCATCACGTTCCTCGACGGCGCCTTCGACAGCCTTGGCTTCCGCGTCGAGCAGCAGCGTCTGGTCGACTCCGGCGCATGGCAGGTTGCCGAGGTCACCGAGCCGTTGGCTCTGCTGCATGAAGACGGCGACGACATCATGCTGCGGGTGTGGACTTGGCGGGTGTTGTAGCCATGGTCTGGACTACTCCGTTCCACGAGCGACTGGCTCCGCTGAATCAGACCCATCTGTGGACTCATTGGTCGGGGTACCTGTCGGCAGCGAAGTATCAGATGGCCGACAAGTTCGAATACTTCGCGTTGCGCAATTCCGCCGGGTTGATCGACACCTCCCCGCTGTACAAGTACCGATTCGGTGGTCGCGATGCCGCCAAGTTCCTCGGCCGTGTCCTGGCGCGCGACATCGGCGCGTGTCGCGATGGCCAGGCGCAGTACACGTTGTGGTGCGACGAACGCGGGTACGTGGTCGAGGACGGGGTGGTGATCAAGTTCGCCGCCGACGACTTCATCCTCACATCCGCCGAGCCGAACCTGGCCTACTTCCAGAACCTCGTTGGCTACGACCAGGTCGAGATCAGCGAGGTGTCGGGCGACTACGCATCGTTGGCGATTCAGGGCCCGAAGTCCGGCGAGATCCTGGCGACGTTGGACCCGGTGATCGCCAAGCTCGGCTTCTTTCATCACTGCCCGGCCAAGATCGGCAACGTCCCTGTTCACGTGTCGCGCACGGGCTACACCGGCGATCTCGGGTACGAGCTGTGGGTCGGCGTCGACGGTGCGATCGAGATGTGGGACACACTGCAGGATGCATGCGCCGGGCGCGGCGTGTTGCCGGTCGGGCAGAACGCGCTGCTGATGACCCGCATCGAGGCCGGCCTGGTGCTGATCGGGGTCGACTTCCACTCG
>JANNHY010000185.1:0-3667 GCA_031404635.1 Ilumatobacteraceae bacterium | reverse complement strand
TCGGGGTGGACCGAAACACTCCATTCGGACTATTCGGAGCGCTTGACCTCGTCCCACAGAGCATCGAGCACGGCAAGGTCGGTATCGCTCATCACGATCCCACGGTGCGCCGCAAGTCGTTCTACACCCTCGAAGCGGCGGCGGAACTTGTGCGTGGCGATGCGTAGCGCAGCCTCGGGTTCGATGTCGAGATGGCGGGCGACGTTGACGACTGCGAACAAGAGGTCGCCGAGTTCGTCGTCGATGCGCTGGCGGTCACCGGCGTTCATCGCGTCGGTCAACTCTGTCGTCTCCTCGGCGATCTTCGGCAGTGCCCCGCCAACGCTCGGCCAATCGAATCCGACCTTGGCCGCCTTGCGTTGCACGTGGTAGGCGTAACTCAGAGACGGCTGTGACATCGCTACTCCGTCGAACACGCTCGTCCGGCCCTTCTCGGCGTGTTTGATCGCGTCCCAGTTGGCGACCACCGTGTCGGCGTCGGCAGCGGTGACCGAGCCGAATATGTGTGGGTGTCGTCTGACCAGCTTGTCGTGAACTCCGTCGACAATGTCGGCCATGGTGAACCGACCCCCCTGCTCGGCAATGGTCGCGTGGAACTCGATCTGGTACAGCAGGTCGCCGAGTTCTTCGATCAAGGCGATGTCGGTCGAGGGGTGGGCGGGGTCGAGCGCTTGCAGCGCATCGACGACCTCGTACGTCTCCTCGAGCAGGTACTTCACCAGTGACTGGTGAGTCTGCTCACGATCCCACGGGCATTGCTCACGCAGGGTGCGGGCGAGCTGGTGGAATCTCACCAGCGACCGACCGACGGGTGCGCCGAGGTGGGGGATGTAGATGCTCGTCAGGTGATCGGCCTCGACCGTGCGGTCGAGTTCGGCCCACGTGGTATTGACGATCTGCTCGTCGGGGGTGCCGAGCCGCTGCAGAATCACCACCGGCTCGTCGCCCGACGCTGCGTCGACGGCCAATTTGATCTCGCTCAGAACCCAGTTGGCATGGGTGTGGGCTACGACCAACGGGCCGTGATCACCTGCGGCGGCGGTAGCGAACTGGTGGCCGTCGATCAGGCGCACCCCGGCCTCGACCGGGTCGATACCCAGCCGGGCGTAAGCGACGTCGAGGAACGACATCGCCGGCAGCACCGTGCATTCGATCCTGTCGTCGGAGCACAAGTGGCGCACGGTGCGTTCCAAAACCAACGGGGATCCGGGAACGGCGTAGAGGATGTCGCCGTGCTCGACAGCAGCCGAGACCAGGCGTTCGGTGATCTCGGCGTACACATCGGCGAACGTCTCGGCCGATTCGTAGACCTCGTCGAACGATTTCGCCGCGGCGACGAGCGCTGCCGACGGATGCCGTGTTGTGCGGATGAAGCGGTGGGGTGCTGCCGCGATTGCATCGAGCGTTTGCTGGGTCACGTACTCGGGGCCACCCGGACCGAGCCCGACGATCGTGATGTGAGGACGGCGACCCGTCACGAGGTCAGCGGCACGACGGAATCGGCTTCCGGATCCCATCGGCCGTATCGCGGGTCGACGTAGATCTTGGCCCCGTCGAGAATCGCGTCGAGCTGATCCTGGGAAATACTCGCGCTGGCGATCAGCGATTGAGACTCGGGTTTCAGCTCATCGAATGGCCGTAACACCAGTACGGCGGAGAACGTGTCGAGATCTGCAGCGACCGGCTGCCCGACAGACGCTCCCGTCAGGGCCGCGGCGACAACGGGCGTGACCGTCGAGTAGCACTCGTTGCCGTCTTCGCTCGTCACGACCCCGCCTGTTTGGGCGAAGGTGGGGTCGGTGGAGAACTGGCTCGCCGCGTCGGCGAACGATGTGCCCGACGCCAGCACGGTGAGAACGTTGTTGGCAGCGTCGATGGTCTCAACTGGGATAGCCGCAAGACAGACGATCGGACTACCAGCGAGGCCCGATTCGTACATGGTCTCGGCCTCGTCGCCGGCGATGGTCTTGATCGCCTGCCCGAGCCGGACGTCGAGGTCGGCAGCAGTAGGTGGTGACGCCGGGGGCGCCGTGCCGACCGAGGCTTCGAGCACAGTCACCCGGATCCATTTCGTCAGCTGCTGACGGAGTTGATCGCCACTCGCCGGCTGAGCGTCGGCGGCGGCGAGTGCTTGTGCGCCCTCTGTCGACAGGCTGCGATCGCCGACCTGGGCAGCGACGTCGTTGCGGTTGAACGTGGCGCAAGCCGACAGCGGGATCAGCAAAGCCGCGGTGCCGAGAACGGCTGAACGACGTCGATTCACGACCTGACCCTACTGGTCGTCGCCATCGTCGGCCCAGCCATCGTCGGCCCACGTCTTGTCGGCGGGGCGATGCTCGTCAGGTGCAGCGGTCAGCACGTCGCGGACATACGAAGTGACGGCCTCGCCGAGGCCGACATCGCCACCGGCGGCCTCTGACAGGAACCACAGATGCTCCAGTACCTGGTGATAGATCTCCGCGGGTTCGAGCTTGCCGACCAGGTCGGGCGGCACGCCGTCGATGGTCGGTTCGAACCGTTCGTCGAGCCACCGGGCCGCGGCCACGGTTTCCGGAATTTTCCTTCCCGATTGCTGTTCGAGAACGGCGCGATACCCGCTGATGTCGTTCAGCAAGCGTCGTGCCTGGTTCTCGCCGGTGTCCAATCCGGTCAGGGCGTTCAACCGCTGCCCATGGAAACCGTGCTCGACGACGCGCGGGATCAGCCGCAACTTCGAGCCGCCCGCCGTGGTGTACAGCTCCAGCTCCGCTGCGTCGAAGCCGAGGTCGTGCAATCGCTGCAGCCTGTGGTCGATGCGGAAGGTCTCGTTGATGTCGAATTCGTCGGCGCCGGTGAGTTCGCTCCACAGGCGCCGATAGGTCATCTCGATGGCTTGGGCAGTCGAGATCGGGTCGATTCCCTGGGCCAAGCGACCGCCGGCCTGCAGATCCTCGAGGTCGCCGGCCACATTCTCGGTGGCGATCGTCAGATCGAGTTGCCGTTGCCCGTCGGACAGGGTCGGGTGGCGCTCGCTGGTCTCCATGTCGATGATGTAGGCGCTGAGCGCGCCTGCATCGCGGCGGAACAATGTGTTCGACAGCGAGCAGTCGCCCCAGTAGAACCCGGCGAGGTGCAGCCTGACGAGCAGTCCCGCCAGCGCATCGAGCACTCGGTCGCCGAGGTACGGGATCTGCAGGCCGCGCCCCGAAAGTAGCAGCCGGTAGGGGAGGGAGTAGTCGATGTGGCGGGTGATCAACAGCCCGTCGGTATCGCCGCCGCGCTCGGTGACCACGCCGACCACCTCGGCGGTGGGTAACCCGGCGTCGCTGAGTTCGCGCAGCAACCGCCATTCGCGTTCGGCCAGGAGGTCGGGTAGCTCTTTTACGACGTATGTCGTGTCTCCGGCCTCGACCAGGCGGACCACGTGTCGGTGCAAACCGGTGACCTCTTGCAACCCGGGGATGGTCCAGTCGTCGAGCTGCTCGATGAACGGCCAATCCACCAAGGCGACGTGCTCGCCCGGCTTGGCGATCTGCAGTCTCATTGCGCCAGCCTCATTGTTGTGGCACGAGTTCGCGGAGGAAGGCGACGAGGAACTCGGCCGGTTCGGCGCCACGTTTGATCGGCACGACGAGTTGTTGAGAGTCGGACTTGAGGATCGCACCACGGGCCAGACGTTGCAGGCGCA